>CAYTLU010000181.1:0-6282 GCA_964438665.1 uncultured Bacteroides sp. | reverse complement strand
GCGGCGACCCCGTCAAGGCCCGCTACGTCCGTCTGCGCCGTCTGGAGTCCGAGCGCAAGAACTACGCTGCGATCCGCACCTTCGAAGTGAACCCGCTAAGTGTTGACAATCTGGGCATTGCCCTAAAGGCCGCAGATCCCGACAAGGCGCTCGCCGCATTCGACAGCAACCTCGCGACCGCCTACCGGATGGACGGCAACGTTACGTTCGGCATCGCTGACGGGGTCAAAGCCTATACCCTGCTGCTGGGCCGCACGGCCGCTCCCGTGAAGGTATCGCAAATGGATGCTTCGGGCGCAGTCATAGCCCGCTCGGAACTTTCGACCCCCTACGCCACAATCGAACCGGTTGAGGGTGCTGTGCAAATCGGCCTCGACGGCAAGGCCAACCTCTACGAGGTGGTCGTCCGCTAATACCCCTTTTCTCATTCTCACCTCGGCACAGTCTTGAATAAATTCGGACTGCGCCGAGGTGAAATTGTATCTGTCTATAACGTTCCGCCCGCGTGACGTCGGGTTCTCCGGTATTGTATCGGATAAATCATAAAAATTAAACGGGACTTGTGTCATATCGCAGCCGGATGAAAATGGAGCATATTTTTTCGCATCTTTACAGCCTCTGCTACGATTTGGCAGATGTTGTCTCTACATTTGCGCGAGCGGATGGAAAATATCGGCAAGGATTTGCAGAACAAACACATCGTTCCTGTGCCGCAATCCCCGAAAGGCGCTTCCTCCGAAGATGTCCGAACAGAATAAATAAACGGCGAAGCAGCACAGGATATGATAATTTTTCTTATCTTTGTCTTTGGAAGGCATAGAAGGAAACAACATTGAGTTCGGCGGCTTACGCTTTATCTCTTAAACCAACCAGGTAAAAAGACGAAGTACCACAAGCCGGAGATCGCGCTCTTTGTTTGACAACGCATTTACCAAACTGACACGAAATCATGCTATATTTGTGCTATAAATAGATAACTTGTTACATTATGACCCTTGACTTAAAAACTATTGGTAAAATTAAAGGCGAATTCTACATTCCGGCTTATCAACGCGGGTATCGCTGGAAAGAAGAGGTCGAAATGCTTCTGAATGACATTGACGGATTCAAGGATAACTTTTATTGTCTGCAACCTATCGTTGTCAGATCTGAAAATGGACGATATGAGTTGATTGACGGGCAACAGCGCATAACAACCATTTATTTAATCTACAAATATCTGTCCGGCTTTAATGGCTTGTTCCCCGAACCGAGATTCTCAATAGAATACGAAACCAGGAAGGGTAGTAAATCATTCTTGCACGATATAAATACTATTGATCTTGCATCATACACACCGAATAATATCGACGAGTATTTTATCAAGGAGGCATACAAATGTATATCCGAATGGTTTGAAAAATTACATGCTAACAATAAGGCAGCAACCATAATGCGCCTGTTTCCCAAGCTGGATGAAAAAGTCCAGGTACTATGGTATGAAGTCGATTCAAATGTGAACCCGACAGAACTTTTTGCACGTCTCAACATCGGGAAAATACCGCTGACCAATGCTGAACTTATCAGAGCGTTGTTTCTCAGCCGCAACAATGGCATAGATGATGACAAACAATTGGAAATTGCCACGCAGTGGGACATCATTGAAAAAGAGTTGCACAATGACAGCTTTTGGTACTTTCTCACCAACGACAAGCCCCATGAATACCCTACCCGTATAGAGCTGATATTCGACCTTATGGCCCCCGATAGAAAGCCGTCGCTAAGAAGGCGTTTTGATACGTTCTTCTATTTTGACGATCGCGCAAAAAATGGCGGGAAAGCAGATATATGGAAAGATGTGCTTTTGTGTTATTATCGTCTTAAAGAGTGGTATGAAAATTTCGACATCTACCACAAGGTCGGATACCTGATTGCAACATCTTGCAAGGATTTGAAGGGACTGCTTGCCGAGTACAAGAATAAAACCAAAACCCAATTTCAGGAAATACTGAATACCTATATTAAAGAGAGTCTGCCCGACGATTGCAGTGATTTGAAATATGGTGAAAACAGTTCCGCCATAACCCGAGTACTTTTGCTCTACAATATCGAAACAATCCGGCAGAAGAACGACCCGCAGGTTCGGTTCTCTTTTGCCCGACACAAAGACGACAGTTGGAGTTTGGAGCATATTCATGCACAGCACTCCGAGGGTCTGAATAAGAATGAAGCACGTCTCCAATGGATTAAAGACCACAGAAAATCACTGCAACAGATCAATGATGCCGAATGCGAACCATTGATTAAACGCATGAACGATCTTGAGAGGAAAATTGAAGATCCCAAAGACAACTCGAATATCGGAATGGATTTCGATGAACTCTTTGAGGAGGTGATGAAAAAACTCACGGCCGGCAGCAGCGATATACATACGCTGGCCAATATGGCTCTTTTGCCGGTTAATAAAAATGCAGCTCTGAACAACTCGGCCTTCGATGTCAAGCGGGCAAAGATTATCAGCATGAATAATGATAATGAATATATTCCGATCTGCACACTTCGTGTGTTTATGAAATATTATTCATCTTCAGCCTCAGGGCAATTGTATTTATGGGGCGAAGCGGATCGCAAGGGGTATATTGCCGATATGAACAAGGTATTGGCACCCTATCTGAAACAAGAAATAAATATTGAGGAGGAATAGATTATGGATGTGACAAAAACACTGAATACCGATGCCATCTCTTTCAATGAGATTTTCAAGGTGCCGCTTCCATTGAACGGCGAAATGATAACGGTTACCGATATAGAAATCCCGCGTATTCAGCGTGATTATGCGCAGGGCAGAATGCTTGACAGTGTCAAGAGAGTGCGCTCGCGATTTCTCGATGCGCTGCACCGCACGCTCTCCACAGCAGGAGAATCCATTCTGCTGGATTTTGTTTATGGCGATGTTGAGCAGAAAGGAGCGGATAAGTCGAATTTTATCCCCATTGATGGACAGCAGCGCCTGACAACACTCTTTTTATTGCACTGGTTTGCAGCAAAAAAAGAGGGAATTGAGCAGACCGATTATGCATTCCTCGAACACTTCTCGTATGCAACAAGATACAGTTCCCGAGACTTTTGCAAGGCGCTTGTCGCATATACTCCCGATTGGGACAATATCCTGAAAGACGATAAGGGGGAGTGCAGTTTATCGCTTACGATTGCCGACCAGTCATGGTTTCCGCTTGATTGGAAAAATGATCCGACGATTCAAGGCATGTTGGTGATGCTCGATGCCATATATCACAAATTTAATGAAGTCGATGGATTGTGGAAGGCGCTCGTGGAGGAAAAACGCATAAAGTTTTATTGCCGGTTGCTCAGCGAGATGGGATTGACGGATGACCTTTACATAAAAATGAATTCGCGCGGCAAACCTCTTACCGAATTTGAACATTTCAAAGCGGAATTTGAACATACGATTAAGGAGCAGGATGAGAAGTTGGCGGCAGAGTTCAGCCGCAAGATAGACACGGATTGGACCGACATACTGTTCCCGTATCGTGGCGACAACAACATTATTGATGACGAGTTTATGAACTACTTCAGGTTCATAAGTCATATCTTGTGCTATCAGAATGGTCTCGAATTATATGAGGATGAATTTGAATTGAAGAAGCAGCTCTATACAGGAGCGCATGGAGTCGAAAATCTGAAATATTTGGAATCTGCATTCGACTGCTGGCCGGACAATATAGACGACTTCTTTGACAAGTTTTTTACTTCATACCAATATTGCAGTGGTAAAATCAAACTGTACCAAGATAATGTGAACTTGTTTCGCGAATGCTGCCAAAGCCGAAATTTTCCGATGGGAAAGATGCTGATGCTGTATGCGATTGTCGTTTATCGCCAACAGGTCGACAGGATCACAGAGGAACAGTTCCGTCGCAGAATCCGCATAGTGCGCAATCTGATACGAAATTCTGACTTCGAGATTCGACAAGATCAAATGAAACAGTTGCTCGAAGAGACTTATGACCTAATAACCGAAGGCCGGATTCCCGATCCTAACGTGCGAGGATTCAACAGCAAGCAAAAACAAGAGGAAGTCGACAAGAGTGACTGGCTAAAGGCGAACCCTTTGCTTGCTGAGGAACTTTTTCATTTGGAGGATCACAATTTGCTGTATGGGTCTGTTCGGGTGATAGGATTGGGTGATTGGAGAAAATTCGAGAAATTCAGAATCCTGTTTAACACCTGCGACAAACAGCTAATTGACCGGGCATTGCTTACGATAGGCGACTATTCGCAGAAAATCAACTGGCGCACGCAATTAGGCGTTGCAGACAACGACAAAGTATGGGAAGAGTTGCTGCATGAATCAAGCAAACGCAAAGGTTTTTCCGACACTTCAAATGTTCTGAATGATCTGCTGTCGAAGTTGCCTTCCGCACCGCAAATATGTAATAATGAGCTGCAAAAAATCATTGATGCATATATCTGTGATATTGAGACAAATAACAAGCCCAAAGACTGGCGCTATTATTTTGTGAAATATGGCAAATATCGCAATGTGGGATATGGCATGTATTATTGGAGAGATGCGGAGGCAGAACCATACAATGTTATTATGATGAAGACCGAGGCCAGGTTAAGCGGTCGCAATTGGGATTTATATCTATACATGATACATCAACTCTTTGAGCGTGAATCGAAATTGGATGACTTTGCATACTCCTCCGAAGATAAGGGATTGAAGTTTAATGGATACCGATTGGAGCACTGTAATAACAAATTTGTCTTATATGACCCTCAGGGCAATCGTAAAGAGCATCCCATTTCTCAAAACAGTGAAGGAATAGATCTTTCTGACCGTGTTGAATTTGGCTTACGCATCCTGAAAGAGATTGAAGGTTTTGTATGAAGTTGTGAAACAGATAAATAGAGACTCTTTTTAGCCGTTATATCTGATTGGTGAACCCCATATTACGATACGGCGAACAGGACATTGCGCTTGAGGGGATCAATCACCGATAGATCCGGTCGCAGTACAACGCGGAAGCCTGCAAACTCCATTTGAGTCTTTCGGCTCGGTTTGCAGGATTGAGGTGTTGGGGAGCATCCATTTACCGGCAGGAAGACTCCATCGAGATTCGGCTCGATCCAGCCCAAAGCCCAGCCGATTGACCGGATTTTGATTAGATTGTGTGCTTGAAATAACAGATATGGCACGGCTTGCCCGTCTGCTCGCACAACTCGATGTCGTGTTTGGTGCCGTGGCTCTCGCCGTCCCAAAATGCGAAGCAGACGTCGCACTCCCGAATAATATCGACATTCCTGATGAATCCGGCCCGCCGGCCGTACTTTTTCCACTCGGCGGGGAATACGATCATCTTCAATCCCCGTTCTGCCGCAAAGCGTTCGGCAAGCGTATCGGCTCCGCGCGCTCCGCCCGAGACGACGGCTTCGACTGTCGCTAACTCCCCGTCGGTTAAAACGGATTCGATAAATGCCTGAAGCAATTCGTAATCTTCGAATGTCCGGCTGCCCACAATCGCTATTTTCATATCGCACTTCTATTTCGGGCAAAGTTCCGCCGCTCCACTGCCTAATCACGGCAGATGCAACAATTATCGACTGATATCGGAGAACAGATTCGACCTCTGCCGTGATTCGGCAGAGGAGCTCTTTACTTTTTCGCCCAAAAAACGCTGATACAATGGATTCAGAAGAAATTATAGCAAAAGTTCGGGAGAATTGCCGGTTTTTCGCCGCCGACAACTATTCGTGGCTGCGCGTCGCGCTGGACTTTGCGCTGGACGAGGACGAACTCGCATGCAGTGAAGACGGCGCGACTGTCGATGTCGACGGCCGGTCCGTTATCGTCCGTTCCGAGTCCGCACCTTGGTACAATCGAGGCGTCGGGCAGAGACATCTCGGGCTTTTGCTGGAACCGGTCGGTGACGATGCGGATTATGACGTGCGGACGGATCCGAACCCGATCCAAAGCAGCGCAATGCTGCTCTCCTTATTTTCGGAAGAACTTATCGTGAGCGTCAGCTACTGCCACCAGAAACAAACCGTCGTTGCCGCTCGCGGAAAGGTGATCTCCGACATGACCGAAAAGACCGCAGCGCCCGACGGGGTGTACCTAAAAGCCACATTCGATGCGGCGATTTACGGTGACAAGCCATTCGATCCGCTGTCTGCAGCAAGAATCCTAAACTGTTTCTATCAATAATCTAAAAGTCCGGTATAATTGGTCGGGCTTTTAGATTGTGTGCTTGAAATAACAGATATGGCACGGCTTGC
>CAYTLU010000180.1:0-4295 GCA_964438665.1 uncultured Bacteroides sp. | reverse complement strand
ATCGTTTTCTTTGAAAGGATGATATTGAGGCAGATAGTATGCTATAACCTTTATTTTACCATCGTTCAGTTCCATATCTCGAAATAATTATTTGGGAGAGAATTTGAAAATTGATTTTTGTTGAATCATTAGAAGCTGTTTAAATTTATGATCACTTCTTTCTTACAGCACCTTTTCGGCCATTTTTGCCCTTCTCATCGGTCACGTAGCTACGGCTACGCTCCCTCTTCGAATGACAAAACTGACTCGAAAATCTGCTATAATAAAAAATGCTCACAAATTTAAACTGCTTCTTAATTGTATTTTATTTCTTATTATATTCCTTTCACTTCTTGTCAATCCGAATATATATACCGTAAACACGACACTTAACAGGCACACCGGTGTCATGATCAGTAAGCGAGGTATTCCCTGAGGCATAAAGAGAGCAAGTATGATGGGTATTATAAAAGATATTGCCGAGACCTTTAAGCATGGGGTTAAAACATCGTCAACAAAGCTCCTCCATCTGTAAGACATGTTTTTATATAAGATAATTAGACGGATTATATTTATAGTCAGGAAGACAAAGATAAAAATCGGATAAGTTGTCCATACGGGCAGTCCTAACCTGTAAGCGAGCCACGTAAGTGGGAATATTAAGCTTTGATAGATGGTTACAGCTATTGAATATGCCTTAACTCTTCCATCGGCCAGTATAAGTTTGTAGAGTGATTCTCCCGATAAAAGGGCTAAGGATTCAAACATGGTAAAGATTAAGAAGATGGATGCCATAGGAGGAACGTCAACCAACCACAGATTTAATATCGTATTGGCCTCCATGCATACAGGTACTACAAAAAGATACATCATGAACCATGAATATTTTGTGCCTTTGTTCACTAATGAAAAGGTGTATTCATACTCTTTATTTGCGTATGATTTTGTAATTTGCGGGCTAAAGGCCGTCATGAAATTATAGACAAAACTCTTTACACAGCCGCCTACTGTGTTGGCTATTCCCCGAGCTGCGTTAAATGTAACCCCGAAGAATATATTTATTAGAAAATTAACCCCTTGCGTACTCATTATCCAGGAGAAATAATGCAAGAAATTCCATCCGGAAAATTTTGTGATTTCGATCAATAAAGGTTTGTCCATTTGAAATCGGTAAGTCACCTCCGGGAATTTTCTCCAACAATAAACAGCATAGACAAGAGCCACAATTACACCTGCCCCGGTATGAAGCATCGAGTAAACAATCAACCTGTCTGCGTCAGACAAAAGAATCAAGTAACATATTAAAAGTTTGGATACGGCATCGAATATACTCATATATGCATAGATATTCATCTTTTCATGAGCTATTATGGCCGATGTGAACGGGACATTTGCTATGGAAATAAAGGTAGAGAGTATGGAAAACTGCAATAACCAGTTTGAGGCATATATTCTGTCCGCGGGTATATTGGCGATATTATTTAGAAAATACGTACCGAATATTTCCAACAGTATTACGACTGCAATGGCGAGCAGTATCTGAACATTGGCAACGGTGATGAACGTCCTCTGTGTCTTTTCCTGATTGCCTTCTCCCAGTGCGTATGCAATATATCTTCCGCTCGCGGAAGACATCGATCCAACCATCAAAGAGGAGCATGCGACAATGCCGCCAACTACATTCTGAATACCATAATTTTCAATACCTAAAGCGTCGAGCATTATCCGTCCGGTGTATAATCCGACAATCATGGTGATAAATGTCCGGATATACAGAAGGAGTGTGTTTTTCGCGATGCGCTTTGAACGATTATCCATTTTATAAAATTAATCGCGTGGGGCGGGTGCTGAAAATGCAGTCCGCATCGGTTTTGATCAGTGACATGTCAGTCCGGATTCTTATTGCCGGTGCGCTCGACTTCCTCTACAACTTTCATCAGGTATTGGCCGTATTGATTTTTAAGCATCGGCTTTGCAAGCTCAATCATCTTCTCTTTTGAAATCCACCCATTACGATACGCAATACCTTCAAGACAGGCGATTTTAAGCCCCTGTCGTTTTTCAAGCACTTCGACATAAATCGAAGCCTCGGCAAGAGAGTCGTGCGTTCCGGTATCAAGCCATGCAAAACCGCGCGGCAGTGTCTGAACCTTCAACTCTCCGTCTTTAAGAAACTCTTGGTTGACCGTGGTAATTTCAAGCTCTCCGCGAGCGGACGGCTTAATGTGTGCCGCAACATCGACCACCTTGTTGGGATAGAAGTAGAGACCGACAACGGCATAGTTCGACCTGGGATGTTCGGGTTTTTCCTCAATCGAAAGGCAGTTGCCGTTGTTGTCAAACTCGGCGACGCCATATCGCTCCGGGTCATTCACCCAGTAGCCGAACACGGTGGCCTTTGCATCATTTTCGGCGGCAGCTGCCGCTTTTTTAAGGACTTCGGAGAAGCCTGCACCGTGGAAGATATTGTCGCCCAGCACAAGGCAAGCCGAATCATTGCCGATAAACTCTTTGCCGATAATGAACGCCTGCGCCAGTCCATCGGGCGAGGGTTGCTCGGCGTATGTGAACCTGACGCCAAAATCCGAACCATCTCCCAACAGATATTTGAAACCGGGTAAATCTCTTGGCGTTGAAATAATTAATATATCGCGAATTCCGGCTGACATCAAGGTCGAAATCGGATAATAGACCATCGGCTTGTCAAATATAGGAAGCAATTGCTTACTCACGCCTTTGGTGATAGGATATAAACGTGTGCCGGAGCCCCCGGCCAATACAATGCCTTTCATTATATGTTACGTGCAGTTATGAATTAAGTTGTGAGCATGTAAAACATCGTATTTGCCGGCCGGAAGAAAGTGCTGACATTCACAGATTCCCTCTATGGCAGTCAATATCGATAGCCAAGATAACACGGGCAGTCATTCGCCCGGTTGATTTTTGTCGTTCTCTCTGCCTCTTTGCCTCCGAAGATGAACGCGAATCGGCCTCTGTTTAACCTCTCTGAAACTGACCGTCCAATTCCTTGTATTGCTCCTCGGAAATTTTCTTAACCAACCGGGAATCCCAATTGACTTCCCAATTGACATTGTTGCCGCCGGAGAGGCTGATTCTGAATATAATCCGGCCGGACGCATCCCCTTTGCCTTTTTTCTCAGCAATGAAAACGCCGTGCAGACCGTTCATCGGGCCTCCGAGGATAACAAGGCAGTCTCCGTTGTTGAATTTCACCTCGTCGTCCGGCAACATCCTCGTGTCGGGGCTTAATACTCCGATCGCGTATTGATAATCACGGATCTCCTTGTCGCTGATTGCCGCGTACGGACTTCTGACATCCCTCAGGTAGCGGTAGCCCCAGGCGATGTCTCCTATTTCATGAAACAGCCTGTTTAGCTGTGTGACGCGGGCCCGGTAGAATACGAGCCACGATATGACAGGGCTGCTTTCAAAGAATTTCCTCTTTCCGACCTTGTGGAAGATCTCTTGCATCGGATAGAATACCTCGTCAAGGACGATGTTCTTGTCATTAAGCCTGTCGGTCAAATCCTTAAATGTCGTGCTGCGGCGCAGATGCATCGCGTACCAATGCACGGGGTTGTCTGTGAGGGCCTCTGTTACCTGTGACCTGATTGCTGAAATCCTGTAAGAGGCGGTTTCTGACGGAGCGGCACAGAGAGTAAGGGCGTTGTGTGCCCCTGTCCCGGATACGCAGGCGGCTATTTCCGATGATGCCGCGCCACAATTCATCGCTACGTCGCACCACAAATCCACAAGAATCGTATTGGCCGCTTTTGCAGAACGTATTCCGGATGCTTCCAAAAGTGCGCCAATCGATGCCTGCATTGAAAGCATCAATTTTTTGGGTGTGGAGTGGGCCTGATGCAGCGGAAAGAGGTATTTGTTTTTCGGTTTGGCATAGTTTTCAACTATTTTGACGATATGCGGATTCTCGCCGGCATAATCCTCCTTTTTGAAAGCGGCGATCTGTTCCAAAGTCATTCCGCCGTTGAAAATCCCGAAAAGAATCATATCCTTGGCAAGCTGCCTGTTACGGTCGGCAGAGTAATCGCCGCGGTATATCTTCCGCAGGCATTTGAAAGTGCCGGCATGATTTATTCCGTCAAACTGTGAAGCTGCACCGTTGATTTTGGCAAGAATCATCGAGAAGGCATCGTTAGGAGTTGCCAGACCTTCCCCGACCGCCTTGTTGTACAGTGCCGCGATCTTGCTTATGTTGTAGGCCACGGTCTTGGCATAGTAGCCCTCATAAAACTGACGGGCCACCCATTCGCCCAGGAAACCGGCATCGAAAC
>CAYTLU010000179.1:0-3069 GCA_964438665.1 uncultured Bacteroides sp. | reverse complement strand
TCATTAACCAAAGGAAGAGAGCAGCCGGAATAGCCCTGAGCGTGGTATATGCCGCTGCGCAGGCCGGTATAGGTCTGGTCGGAAGCAGGTTCGAAGTATGCCTCGCGGCGCGGGTCGTTGTAGCCGTTCATGTATGATGTGATGTCAGCGCTTACGCGACCTTCGTCCCACAGACGGTTGGTTTTGTTAAGAGCGTTTCCTCCGGGGATAAATGATGACCAAGCTGCATCGGCCGGATCGGATATCAGACCGGCGGGATCGTTGACCGCTTCCTCGGCTTTCTGCTGGGCGAGGGCGGGATTGACGTTGACAAGACGCATGGCCATGCGCAGTTTCACGCTGTTGGCGAGCTTAACCCAGCGAGCGATATCGCCTTGATAAACGTAATCGACATTTCCGAAGAGCGATGCGGTGGTGGGACTGCCGACAGATTCCTTTAGCCCTGCAATTGCCTCGTCAAGTTCGACAAACATGGCATTGTAAAGATCCGGCATGTCATCATAGGCCACTTGATAGCTTGAACCGCTGCCGATTAGTGAAAATGGCGTAGGACCATAGCAGTCGCTGATGCGGAGCGTTGCGAATACGCGCAGAAGATTGGCCCAGTGATAGGTCAGACCTTCGCCATTGGAAATGTCGCGGATCATGAAGAACGGAGTGTAGATTTGTGGCATTGTTGTATCAAACATATTGCCGATCCATCCGATAGGAGGACTATAGGTGGCATAATATGCTCCTGTGCCCCACTGGTTTTTGGCGGAAGTCATTCGTCCGTACTCACATCCGATCA
The DNA here is from genome assembly GCA_964438665.1 of uncultured Bacteroides sp. Taxonomy (GTDB): domain Bacteria; phylum Bacteroidota; class Bacteroidia; order Bacteroidales; family Muribaculaceae; genus Paramuribaculum. Next base: position 2,279 of record CAYTLU010000179.1, on the reverse strand, counting down.
TTTGATCAAGCATCTGAAAGTTGTTTTCCTGCCCCTGTGCAAGCACGGGTATCATATTGCCGATCAGTGATGCCGTTGATGCGAAGTCACCCTCCATCTGTTCGGGAGTCGGTGCTTTCGGGTCGGTGTTGAAGTCCTCGAAGCTGTCGGTACAGCCTGTGGCGCCGAACACGAGTACTCCACCAACCATCAAGGTTGCTATATTCTTATATATTTTTGTGTTCATAATTGTCTTGTTAAGGATCAGAATGTGAGTTTAACATTGAAACCGTAGGTGCGGATGCTTGGCTGCTGGAAGTAGTCAACACCCTGATAGAAGTTGTTTGTCGTGGCAGAGGTGCTTTCCGGATCGAAAGGCGCTTTGCAATAGATCATCCAAAGATTTTTACCTGTGAGGCTGAGTGTAATGTCAGCGATGTTTTTCAACATAGTCCGCGGAAGAGTATATGAAACAGTCAGGTCGGCCAGGCGCACGTTGGTTGCGTCATAGACATAGTATGTGCCGGGAGCCTGGGATATTGTCTCATAATAGTTCTGAGCATCGACAGTGCCGTTTCCGGGAATTGGAACTCCGCCGGCCAGACGTGCATTGGCTGAGGTCTCGGATACGCCGTAGCGGTCAAGAACTGCTTGAGTGTCGCTAATCACCTGTCCGCCGAAGCGACCTGTGACGGCCCATGACAGGTTGAGGTTTTTCCAACCAAGCGAACCGGTCCATCCCATATTGAAGTTGGGAAGAATGTTGCCCACCTTGAAGTATTCAACTGTTTCCAATGCTACATTACCTGTCTTCGGGTCTTTCCAGATATATCCGTTGGCAGATTCGCGCAGACGTTGATTGCTGTAAAGGTCGCCCATCGTTCCGCCCTCGTATAGGCGTATGGCCGGACCGCCGCTCATGCCGAGACATCCTGACGCAGAGAAATATTCCATTTCAATGGGAAGGCCTGTTTCCGGATCGAGCGCGCCGTTGGCCAAGGCAATGACTTTGTTGCGGTTGAGAGAGTAGGTGATTCCGGTGTTGAAGCGCCAGTTACCCCATTGATTCTGATATGTCAGGGCTGCTTCGATACCGCGATTCCGGATGTTACCGGTCTGGATGAGGTTCTTTTTGTAGCCGGATGAACCGGATGCGTCGATTTCAAATGTCTGATTGTAGGTGTTGGCGTTGTAATATGTAAATTCAAGGCCGATGGTGTTGTTGAGAAACTTCGCGCTCAAACCGATTTCATAGGATTTTGTGTTTTCCGGCTTGAGGTTGGGGTTGTAGTGCTTTGACGGCCATTCATATTGTTTTGTCTGGTCGTTGTAAAAATACTGCATGCGCGTGAGATAGCGAGAAGGAGATGAGGCTACTTCCGCCCAAGAACCGCGCACTTTCAGGAATGATATAGCTTGCGGGAGTTGATCGCGGAATGTTTCGCTGATAAGCCATGAACCGCCGACAGAAGGATAGAAATAGCTGGTTTTGTCGGTGAAGGCAAGCATGGACGCCCAGTCGTTACGGCCGGTCAGAGTCAGATAATACTGGCTGTCCCAGCCAAGTTCGGCGCTGGCGAAGATCGATTGCACCTGATCATGCCATTCAGCTTCGCGGACTTTGTTGTTGGATGGATTGATATTGCCGTAAGCAAAGAAGTTGGGTATCTGGAAGAGCCCTCCTTCAAAGGTTTCGCCTTCTTCGAGCATGTCATTTATTGAAGCTCCGAGCTGAACATTGACATTCAGGCGGTCATTGATGAAGTTTTTGTTCATCGAGGCCATGATGTCAGCGTAGGTCGAGCGGTTTGTTTTCCGGTTTTTACCATACATACCCTTCTCTGAACCTGCCAGAGTCATAATGGTTGAGGCATGGAATTTTTCCTCGAAAACGGTGTTGGCGTTGTCAACCCTTACGCGGCCTATGACATAGAGCCAAGGGAGAATGTCATATTTTAAAGAACCGTTGAGCATGTAGCGCTGTTTGCGTGCCTCGCGAAGCATGCGGTTTTGCGTCCAGTAGGGGTTTTGCATGGTGAATGCTTCCGAGTATTTCTGATTCCAGAATTGGGTGTAGATGTTGCGTGACGGATCAAAACGTTCATACATGCGCACATCATTGAAGTCTTCGCCGCGAGGGAAGAGATAGAGAGCCGGCAGCGGGTTATAGTACTCGCCTGACCCGACGAAGTTCTTGTTGTTCTGAATGATGTAGCTTGCTCCGAGGTCAAGAGTCAGTTTGTCATTGAAGAACTTGGTTGTGTTTCGGATAGAGAAGTTGTAGCGGTTGTAGTCCGATT
>CAYTLU010000178.1:0-2451 GCA_964438665.1 uncultured Bacteroides sp. | reverse complement strand
GTGCCGGCAGTTACGCAGATAGTGCCGACAAGCAGTTTGGCGGCAGCTTTCATAAATTCTTTCATAGTGCAGTCCGGTGTTTAGTCAAAAAAATCGTCGATAATATCCGAGATCTCGTTGCCGAGCGTTTCGCCGGTCTGGCGTCCGTAATCGGCAATCATCTTGAAGATATCCGTCACGGTCAGTGCCGTTTCGCCGCCCGTTGAAAGTTTTTCCAGAAAGTTCATATCCTCGCAGTTTTTAAGTTTAACCTGCTGCAAAGATATGGGCCGTGATTGCCAAAGTTCGGCAGTGTATTGAAAAAATTACAACGAACTATTGATATAAAGAAGACGTAAAACAAACACTGTCGAGATATCTGCAACGCTTTAACACGCAACAGAAATTCCGACTATCTTCCTAATATTTGAGATGGGAATCGAACTATTATTTCGATTTTGGCTTCGCCATGTCCTTAATAATTTTGACAATCAGTTTCCCTGCTTCAACTACCTCTCCCCAATTAACATCAGCAACTGCTCCTTTTTTGTCTAATTTCTTTGCCATGATTTTAATATTTAAAAATTATATAATAAAGTTAATAATCGTAACAATTTTTGAAATCCTCGAACCGCGCCATCCAGTGGGCGGCTTTTTCGTGGTCGAACTGTTGGCGGTCGATTTCGCTCTCGCGCTGCGGGTGCAGGATGGCGTTGTTGCCGTCGCCCATGTGTTGCTGCCAGGTCAGTTCGGCAAAGGGCGAATCCTGATGCTGCCCGATATGGTGCAGTTCGTAGGGGTCGCCGTTGCCGTCGCGCGGGGGATAGCCCTCGCCCATCAGGTCGGCATTGTTGTAGTCCTTCCAGCGGTCATAATCGGCCAACTTCTCTTTGAGCCACTCCTTGCGGCAGTTGAAAGCCCGACCGTCGATCGTGGGATTGACCAGTGCCGGCCGACCGTTCACACGCTTCTCGACAAGCCGTGCGGCGATATAAATTTGCGCCTCCTCCTCCGAGCGCAGGGCCGAAATGATCTCGTCCGACCAGCCGGTGCGCAGTTTGACGCCGATGCGCCAAGTATCAAATATGTTAATCATCTGAAACCAATTTTATCCTATTGCTTTGTAATCAAAATCCACAGCACTGCAACACGCCTTTTTGTAGTCGTAGCCGTAAAGGCGCATATAAGCCTCGGCCAACTCTTTCGCGCCGTTGTAGAAGGGTGTGGCGGTGTGCATCTGCGTCGTAACAATCACCTTCATTTCGGGCGTCAGCACCGTGTTGTTCACCCGCTTTACGCGCTTGGGGGTAACTTCAAAAACTTTCACAACTGCATCTACATTATATTGATTGTACAAAAATAGCCATCTCATTTATTTGAGCATCAATTGTATCTTTTTGTTGCTCAAACTCGTTTAATCTAAACTCTTCCTCCTTGATTTTATCTTCCTTATTCGTCCTTAAATTCTTTATCTCATCGACTTGTTCAATTAAAGGAGTTATGAATTCGTCCAAAAACTTAGTTTTGACTAACTCTATTATTTGGTCTTTACTGTTAATTATGTGACTCAATGGTTCATCGGCATTAAAGTCCCTGCTCAAATTATTGATATTCTGCTTGTACTCATTTGCATTGGCATTATGAGTAAATCCTTGTATCAATTTACGGCCTATGCCTAATGTAAAGCGATTTATAAGCTCATATATAAAAATACCCAAAACAGCGAATAGGCTTCCATCATCCGCATCTTCATTATTAAAAAGGGGCTTGTCCTCAATTTTAAATTCCAACTCACGCTGAATATCACTTACAAATTTTGTCGGGTCAAAATCTTCATATACAGGATGGTTAAGCAACAATTCTTCAATGTCCATTAATGCAGTTGAGACACATTCTTTAATCTTCCTTTTTGCTTCTTTTTCAATCTTATCAGCCGACCTTTTAAGAGAACGACTCTTAAGAATATTCAGTTCATTATCAAGTTTTATCTTTAATTTTTCAACACTTGCAAACCGCTTCCAATCATCCACATGAGTACACATTTTTTTGCAGCATATATCAACAATATCTTCCAATTCGTATTTGCCCTCACGAACAATATCTTCAACGGTAAGTGTTAACACATTGCATAAAATATCAATTTTCTTGTTAAGGCGTCTGTTCAGTTTGTTCAGTCTATTTTCTTTTTCTTCTAACTCATCATCAGGCATTTTTAGAGCTTCAAGCATATTGACTATCTCACGAATAGACCTATCTATTACTGCTCGTTTACTATTGCCTGCTGCATTGATAGAATTGATTGGTTTACGGAAAAGAATCTCAGCCTTTTCGCGCTCAATAACTTCTCTAACAGCAGTTATCAAATGCTCAATATGACTCTTTTGGCGCATTTGACCCTGAGATGTTATCTCGAATATTCTGCACAAACGATTCCAAGCATGGTTATACGCGTCTGTTTGATTAATTTTCTGC
>CAYTLU010000177.1:0-6248 GCA_964438665.1 uncultured Bacteroides sp. | reverse complement strand
CTCAACCCCTTCGGCAATGCCCCCTTCCGTCGGGACAACGGTGGGCAGTCCGTCGGTCATCGCTTCCAATGCTGTCATGCCGAAAGTTTCGATAAATTGTCGTTTGTCTGACAAGTTCACTACTACAGAGGCCGCATTATAATAAGTCGCCACCTCGTCCGTGCGTGGATGAATGTCTAAATTTTTGCAAACATTCTTTCTTCTCATAGTCAGTCGATTACTAATTCTGCTATACCACCGACTGTGGGTACTATGACCGGCAATCCGGCGCTCATTGCTTCCAATGGCGTGAGACCGAAAGTCTCAATTGCCTGTCTGGGATCTGTCAGGTTAACTACAACACTCGCATCGTTATAAAATGAAGTCACATCTTCCTGACGGGCATAAATGCGGAGATTACCCACCGTATAACACTCATTTACAAATTCTTGGTGGGGGGGGGTAATTTTATTTGCTTTCAAATATTTATCAATGTTCTCCTGGGTGTCGTTAATCACCAGCACAAATTTATATTGGGGCATCCTTTCAGCCAGTTCAATAAATTGTCTGGTTCCTTTGTATTCTTTTAGGGAAGAGAGCATTAACACCGTTTTTCGTTCAAAAGCGGATGTAGCATCCGGCTTCAATTTTGCCACGAAATCCGAGGGCAGTGCATTGGGGACTACTGTTACATGCTTTTTTCGCTTCAAGAATGAGGCTTGATAGGCCGATACGCAAATGATTTCATGCGCAATGCGTTGCATCACCGCTGCCAGAATCTTATAAAACACTCCCTTTGCAAACGCATTTTCGTGATAATGATACACCACCCGCTTCCCCATAAGCCTTCCGGCCAAGGCAGGCCCTACGGGTAGGATGGTATTGATGTAGAATACCACATCTTTGGCAAACAGCCAACGAAATGCCATGAAGAAAGTCAGAATCTGTATCCACGCATATCGTGCCATTGTCAGCACGGCATTGTCGGAAAAGGTGTAGCGGTAACGGTGAATTTTCACGTTCGACAGCCCTTCCAGCACATCAAGCGCACCACCGCGCAGGGAGGTTACCAAATCCACACGACATCCTTTCTGCGACAACCCTTTCAGTACCATTGCGAGCACCTTCGGACTGCCGCTGTAATCATTAAATAAATGGAAGCAGATTATATGCTTCATTGATGCAAGTATTTCAGAAGGGCACACCAGACTCTCATGGAATTTACCATATCTCCGGCGGCATTTCCTTTTTCCCGCATGGTGAAACGGGCTATGACATCCAACAGGTAAAGGATATAAGTTTCCTTATTTATCCACTCCGCATCAGATGTCTGCATGAAGTTCAAGATGTCTTGTGCCGACCAATGCCGTTCAAAGATAGCCGTCTGTGTGAAGAAATGGTAACGATCGAGCATGGGTGGATAGGTCGTATGGGCATATTCCCAATCGAACACAAATAACTTCCCGCTCTCGATAAACATATTCCACGGTGTGAAATCGGCATGATAAGCACCGTACTCTACCTCTTTGCCGGAATTGGTCGTAAGAATCTTATCAACGGAAGGTTGCACAACTCCCCTAATTTCGTCCGACGGAAGCCAATCGAGGTGTCGACGGAACTCCATCAAGGTCTTGTAATAATCAGTTTGCTCAAACAGCAACTTTTGTCGCGTCTTTGCATAAAGATCATTCAAAAATGCCTCGTGTAGCCCGCGCCATTCATGCTCTACCTGTGAGCGGTTTGTTTTGCAGGTACTTTGTACAAACAAAGCAATGTCACTATGCCATTCACCCGCATATAGTGGAACTGGGATATTCGTTACACCGCAATTATGCAGATAGGTGAGGATGTCGGCTTCCCGGACAAATAATTTGCCGACTTCAGCATTGTCGCTTATCTTACAGTATCCCAAGATTTTATTCCCGAGGCTTAATTGGATGGTTAATTTTTGATGCACACTCGGTGTGCCACAAAATACAGCGAACTCCAACCGGTCGACACCGAACAACCCACAAAGCCGACTGTATAAATTATTGGAAAGGCTGCATCGTGTTTTTTCGATATTGAACTTCCGCCACGGGAATGGCAACCAATGCAACAGCGGGAATAATGCTTTCAGCAGCTTGCCATTGCGTCCGCTTGGCTGATAGAGGTTCATGGCGGTACGCATATTCTTGGCAGGCATCAGCCACACCTTTCCATCGTTGTTAGCTATGCGGTAAAACGGCTCGCTGTCTTCCGATATTGGCAAGACTTCCGTAAACAAACCAAACATGTCCATTATCAGCAGTCTTTTAGCGCATTCATAATAACGTCCCGAATCTCTTTCCCATGATGCTCCCATGTGAAGTTGGCAGATGCGATACGCGCATTATCACCGAGCCGGAGGCGTTCCGATACGTCTGTCAGCCTCAGCATTGCATTGGAGAGATTGCGGATAACATCTTCTCTTCCTGATTGCGGAATCAGTATTGCGTATTCATTAGTGAAATAACGGGTGTAGCCGGTGGTATCGAGGCAAATCAATGGTTTCCCCATCGCCATACAATCAAACGATACGGTTACGGCTCCCTCTTTCAATGCAGCATTTATAACGGCATCGGCTCGTTCCATCAGCTGTTTATATACATCCATCGAAACTTTACCTGTCAATGTCACAAGTTTGTCCAATCCGTGCTTTTTGATAAGCCGTCCCAACCGTTCCTTGTCGGGGCCGTTCCCTACTATCGTAAGATGAATCTGTTTGTTGGTTTCCGATGCTTTTGCCAGAGCTTCAATCGCGAGATCAAATCCACGCCATGCATCCAAACGACCGACTGTTATGAACTCCGTGAACTCATTGTGTTGCGCAGCCGGAACATTCATATTGGCAATATCTGCCGCAACATCGGTAAACTGAACAGTTTTTGCCGCATATTTTTGAGGTATCCTTCTACGGGTTATCTCTGTTTTTGCAAGAATTAAGTCGGCTCTTGCGCATCGTTTTTTGAAACTGAAGTTGAACGCAGTCAACAAGGCGGCAACTCTGCGCAAGTTTTCGATGATTTGCGATTTCCTCCCATAGTGCTTAGAATACTCTTTAGGAATGGTTTCTAATCCACCGATCGGGCCCCAAATGAAGAATTGGCGTTGTCCATAACTGCTAACTTTCCATAGGGCATTGCCGTAAGTGAGATGATGGAAAATTTTGATTCCATTTTCCTGCATCGTGCGTTTCACTATCCGATTTGTGCAGTACTGCCATATATTATAATATGTGCGCACGCCGCGAAGCCCTTTTTTCCAGAAACGTGCCCATTTAGGCCAGTCATAATAAAGGAAGTGAATGCCGCCAAACTCAGGATGCGCAACTATCCACGGCTCAATGGTGTGACGGTTACTTTCGCGAGTCAGCACCCACAAATCGAAATATTTAGACATCTCTAATACCCAGTGCCACCCGACACCGATCTCGCTTCCTAAATTTGGCTCGCAAGCGTAGGCAGAGATGAATATCTTTAACCGTTCAGTCATTACAGTTTTTATTCAAAAGCATTCCATAGAAAGTCATCTTTGCCATAGCTTTTTATTTCAATCTTCTGATATTCTTGTTATGTTGCTCCTGAAAGACTATCCGTAGAATTTGGGCAACGGCCTCTTGGGGTGTCCCATCGTTCATAATCTTATAATAGCCTTTTTTACCGGCAAGAAAGTTTATCTTGGCATTGATGGCCTCAATACCCTCACTATCCAATTCCTGTTTACGTTGCAAGATTGTTTCCGTATCAGCAGTGAGCAAAATATTATAGTCGAGCGAAGGGATGAAAATCTTGCGCCATACATTGAGAAATTTCGGAGGCAGATATATGCGGCTACGACGAGAATCGCAAATGATGTCGGTAAAATAGCGGTCGAAAATCGCCAATCGGGTAATACGGATAACCGGCTTTATTTTCACAAAATAGCCTACGATATAATCGACGGAATAGTATCCGAGGCGAGCGAGTGAGGAAAATAAACCGGTTTTACCCCCACGATGCGGGTCGCTGTAGTTGCGGTCAACCTCTTTTTTGATACCGGCAGAATGGGCTACTTCACCCAAATTGCCGAACAAAGCCGGACGGAAATGGAAATAGACGTGCGCCTTGCGGAATACATCACCCAGCTGGTCTATCATCAAATTTATAACCGTAGTTTTCCCTGAGCCATCGGGCCCAGTGAAGCCGATGCAGAATCCCGTGCCACGAAAATAATTGACAATAAAGCTCCATAGGAAATGACACATATTAGCCAACAACCCCAGCGGCCTGCGCTTAAGGTTGTAGGTTATTGCAGCCGTCAGTAGCGACAACCGTCCAGCTTTGTCGCAAGCCGCTACACTCTGATAACCATAGAGGTGCTTCACCTTTTCCACTACCATAGGCAAAGATTCTGCCTGTTCCCGTGTAGCACGATATTTTTCAGGATATTGGCCGCCCGTCAGTCTGTTGTAGAGATATTTGTCGAGAAACTGGCATTCGATACCCACATAATAGAGAAAGCCGTTGAATTGTCGGTTTTTTAGAAACTCCTCTGCGCTCATCAACTCAATACCCCACATTGAGGTGTTGAAAAAAAAGTCCCATTGCACCAACTCGCTATTGACACCATCGATATGTGCACATACGTAAGTAATGAGTCTATCGCTATTGAGATAAGTAATGATACGCCACCCCGATTGTTCTATCATTCTTATGAGCTGCGATTTAATCAGCTTATAGGATTCGCGGGTTATGATAATATCAATATCACGACTCTTGTTATCGTCTGGTAGACCCTCAAAATTGCGCAGTACAGCATATCTGGCGTTATTATTCAAGAATCCGATTATCTGAATAATATGTTCTGTTGTCGATTCTTTCATTCCTATTTCTTTACAACTCCCGAATTACTGATAAATTTATCCCATATATAGGATGGATTTGTAACCGCAGACCGTAAAATAAGCCATATTCCATGCAGCGGTCGCCCTTCCTTAATGAAGAAAAAGCCGTTGCGCAAATCATCGGCTACAGCTGCATTGCGGCGCAGTTTTTCCAGCCGGTGTGGTGGCAGACTATCCATGTATTCGATGAAAGTTAGTTCCGGTTGCCCGGCTCGACGGCGACGCACATTAGCTTTTACATACTCCATTTTGATGACCATATTGAAATGATTTGACGACAAGCCCTCTGCCTTTCGATAGAGGTAGAGTACTTCAGGTAGCACAAGCATATATTTCCCTTCTGAATAGAGGTCGCTCATCCGTGTCCATAAGTCAAGGTCCTCGCAGAAATCGCGATAACGCGGTTTGCCTTCAGGAAATCCATTCAAGCGGAAACCGCCCACTTTAAGAGCAACTTCTCGGCGGAAAAGCGTCTGAATAGGCATAAACATACGTTTGCCGGCTTTAGCTCGCTGCATGAACGATTCTCGGGTCGTATCGCCGATGAAAAGCCCGCCTTTCAGGCGGTTGCAATTTGTGTCAACAAATTGCGACCAAGAACTGACTGCCATCAGTTCTTGGTCGCTGCTTATAGCAGCATACTCCTTCTCAAGCAATTGCGGTAGCGGGCAATCATCAGAATCCACATAAATGAGATACTTCGTCGTTGCATGTTCCAATGCAAACTGCCGTGCATGGGCAATGCCTTGATTGGTATCGAGCCGGTACAGTTTATGATTATGCGGATGTGCATTCAAATAGCTCTCAACCTTGGCCACACTCCCATCCGTAGAGCAATCATCAACAACCAGCAATTCAAACTCCTGCATTGTTTGTGCCAGCACACACTCAAGTGTTTTTTCAATATACTGTTCTGCATTATACATGCAGATAGAGATTGTTATCTCGTCCGGCTTTATCATATAGTTGTTATTGCATCTTTTAGAGCTTCTAGATAACCATTCCCATATCGTAAATCGGGTTCTACATAGTTCCCCTCCCCCCATTCATTCCATGATTTTAGGAATATAATACGGTGGTCTGGCATCTTATGTTTTACAATATCAAGCGCTTCCAGAATATGCTGTTTGAAGTATCTTGGTGTAGAATGTGTCCAAACAACGGCGCGTTTGCCACTTCGTGGTGAATGATCCCAGTTGGGCATAATTGTAGGATAGATGTTTTCTCTTTTTTCTATCCCATGTTTGATAAAACTCTTGTATATTTTTCTATAGTCGTAATGATATGGGGCTTTCCCCAATAAACGCTCAAACTTACAAATAAAGCGATAAAGGGGATTGTTATACCTGTTTGTTTTTAGGAAGTC
>CAYTLU010000176.1:0-3839 GCA_964438665.1 uncultured Bacteroides sp. | reverse complement strand
GCACGCCGCGCATCGAATAGGCTACGTCAAGCACCCTCTCGGCTCGCGGCCGGCTGTTCAGACGAGTTTTGAAGTCCTCAACGCTTGACGCCGGAAGATATCCTTTCCGTCCATCCGGAAGAGTAACCTCAGCGAAACGCGAACCGGCTGTGACAGAACCTTCAAATATACATCCTAGAGTAGCATCGCTGACAGTCACACGTGGGGAGAGATTCAATGTATCTGATATGATCACAACCGGTTGCAGAGCGGTTACAATCAGACGTGACGACCTCCGCCAAAGCGCCATCGCATCCTGCGATTTTCTCTCTATGTGAGACGTATGGGCATACGCAACATATCCATCCGGAGTGCAGACCTTAAGCCATGTATCACCCTCTTCAAGTATCTCTACCGGAGTGCCATAGACAGCCTGCGTCTCCAGTGCTGAACTGTGTGATGCTTCTAAGCGCAACGATGCGGCAGAGACATTGACAAGTCCCATGCCAGGCTGTTGCGCCATAGCGGTGACAGCAGCCAGAGCTGCAACGATGAACAAAAGCCGATGGAGCGACCGAAGGAGAGAGATAGACATGATGTTTGAATATTGAGTGGTTATTATTTTGTCATTTTCTCAATGACAGCCTTGATGTCAGCTGCCATCGCATCAGCCTCGGCCATTGTCGGAGCTTCTGAATAGATGCGGATGATCGGTTCGGTGTTCGACTTGCGCAGATGAACCCAACCATCGGCAAAATCAATCTTCACGCCGTCAATATCCGTTATTTTTTCATTGGCATAAAGTCGCTTTACCTCACCGAGAATCGCATCGACGTCAATATCAGGCGTGAGCTGTATTTTATTCTTGGCTATGGCATAGGCCGGATAGGTGGCTTTCAGCTGTGACACCGTTTTTCCGCTCTTTGCCAAAAGTGTCAGGAAAAGAGCCACTCCGACAAGCGCATCGCGGCCATAGTGTGCGGCAGGATATATAACCCCTCCATTGCCCTCGCCGCCAATGACTGCGCCGGTGCGTTTCATTTCAGTCGTGACATTGACTTCGCCGACAGCGGCCGCCGTATAATCGCATCCGTGACGCTCCGTCACATCGCGCAATGCACGTGAAGAACTCAAATTCGACACTGTTGCGCCAGGGGTCTGCGACAATACATAGTCGGCAATCGAAACCAACGTGTATTCCTCAACAAACATTTCGCCGTTTTCCATCACAATGGCCAGACGGTCAACATCGGGATCAACAACAAATCCGACATCGGCAACGCCTTCATGCATCAGATCGGCAATCTGCGTCAGATTTTCCGGAATAGGCTCCGGTGTGTGCGCAAACCGTCCGGTAGGCTCGCAGTTAAGCTCAATCACTCGTTTCACTCCAAGCGCGCGAAGCAACTGAGGGATAACCACACCGCCAACGGAGTTAACGGCATCCACAGCAACCGTAAAATCGGCTTTGCGGATGGCTTCGACATCCACAAGATCAAGGGCCATCACCTGCTCGATATGACGGCGGTTGTATGTATCGTTCCGGAATTCATGTCCAAGATCGCCAACCTCGGCAAATGCATAGTCACCGGCATCCGCAATGCGAAGCACTTCCTTCCCCTCGGCATCGCTGAGAAACTCTCCATGATGGTTAAGCAGTTTGAGCGCGTTCCATTGCACCGGATTATGGCTGGCCGTAATGATAATTCCGCCATCGGCTTTCTCGCCGACAACAGCTATCTCCGTGGTTGGGGTCGATGCAAGTCCGATGTTGACAACATCAAATCCCATCGCACACAGTGTGGAGACAACAATGCCGCTGACCATCTCGCCCGACAATCGCGCATCTCGCCCAACTACAATAACGTTTGAGCCGACAGGAGAGTTGGCACGGATAAATTTAGCGTAGGCCGCTGTAAATTTCACAATATCAACAGGTGAGAGTCCTTCCGAGGGAACACCTCCTATCGTTCCTCTGATTCCTGAAATGGATTTTATAAGTGACATTTCGTAGATTCGTGTTTAAATTTGACTTTTATAATATCTTATGCGATACAGATATGGTATGACATAGCTGATTTCATTGGTCAGACCGTATTGCGACTTGACTATCAGATTCACATCGCAATTCATGGGCAGGAACATAAGAGGCATCTGTATGCCCGCGCCCCATTGTGATGACGATGGCAGCGTATAGTTCTCGAAGCGGAAAGAAGTTGCACTCTGCCCCATATCGTCCTGATTGCCCTCTGACCGACACTTGGAAAGGTCGCCCGCATAATCCGCCAGATTATAGCGCATGAAGCGGAAATAAACCAGCTGGTTGTTCTCCGCCTTCTCGCCCGACCCTGCATCGAGAACCTGCATATAGATATTGCCTTCTTCATCAAGCTGATAGTAAGGAGCATCAGACCCAACCTGGAATATGGTGTCGGCAGGGATCTCAGTCACAACCCACTGATCTGCAAGAAAACGGTTGACCGAACGATTCTCCTCATTCAGCAACTCGGAATAGCTCTTTCCGTCCTCACAAGACTGGACAATGGGAATCACGGCAACAGCTGCAACAATCATTAATATTCTTGATAATATTTTCATTCGGTTCTGTATATAGTTTTTTATGATTAATTTATTTGTGTATCAGGCAGCAACGCATCATAATCCGGCATCAGTCCTATGACTTTCTCCACCGCATCGGCAAGCGGACCATACATTTCGCCTCCGGCTGCGTTGCAGTGCCCTCCTCCGGAAAAATGAGTCTCGCAAATCTCTTTAACCGAAAATTCGCCTTTGCTGCGCATCGAAACCTTGACATATCCTTCTTCATCCTCACGTAAAAAGATCGAATAGACCACTCCGGGGATGCTTAGAGGGACATTGACTAGAGATTCAGTATCGCCGCGACGATAGTCAAATTCATCAAGCTCATCGCGCGACAACGCTATCAGCGCAGCCTTATGCTCCGGAAAAATCTGCATCTTGCTACTCTGTCCATATCCCATGATACGTATTCGCGAAACGCTATTGGTGTTAAACAATTTCACATATATGCTATCCTTGTCAACACCTTTTCCGACAAGAACCGCAAGCATGCGATAGAGATCAGCGGAATTGGAATTATAGGAGAAATTACCTGTGTCTGTCATCATTCCGGTGCAGCAGCAGATCGCCGCATCGAGGCTCATCCGGTCAATGAGTCCGAGACCCTCGATGACGCCGAACAGCAAAGCGCAAGTGGAAGAGACATCCGGACGAGAAATAATCACGTCTGCTTCAATCAAAGGATTCAGATGATGGTCGATGACTATTCTTTTGGCTCTGGATGCCCTGACCATCGGCTCCATTCGGTCAATGCGTTTGAGATCATTGAAGTCCAGACAGAAAATCAGATCGGCATCCGCCAGCTTACGTGCAGCGCGATCCGGGCCATAAGATGCTATCATGATCTCCTTTGCTCCCGGCAGAAACATCAGGGATTCCGGAGGTGTATCCGGAACAACCACTATCGCATGTTTGCCTAGATCAGAAAGCAAATTCCACAGACAAAGCGATGATCCCATAGCATCTCCATCGGGTGTCATATGACACACGATAGCTATACGACGGCTTCGATCCAACAGATTCCGCAGCGAGTCTATTTGCGCTGAACTTATCATTCCAAACTGATTTCAGCCACAAAAATACAAAAAAAATTGTGTGGCGCAAAACAATGCCGCACATCAGCCTTGACAGGCTGACATGCGGCTATGCTTACCTATACAACGGCGTGATACCGTTGGATTCTACTTTTCGAGAGTGCAGATCGAAACGCGGTTCCAGTCGTTTTCTGAGAACATGCTGCCGATGCCTTCGCCAACAGC
>CAYTLU010000175.1:0-8512 GCA_964438665.1 uncultured Bacteroides sp. | reverse complement strand
ATTTTGAATCAATCATCGGGTGCATCGACGCCGACGCGAACTGGGTTGAACAGCCTGCAACATCATGGGAATGAAAAGATTATTTCATAAACCGAAGATCTGAATTTTGCGACGCGTCGGCTGTGTCGTGTCCGAGCAGTGAGTGCTCCAAATTTCGCGATGCACTTGCCGCCACCGGCGACAAGCGGCCGTACTGCACGATTGGCAGATCAGATCCTCGCAAAACAATTTTTACGGGAAAGACAAACTGTATCCATTCTCCGTCGAATTCGCTTGTGCCGTTTTTGCCCCGGTCATCGATCAATATATCGCCACGGCAGAGATTCTTGCAATGGGTGATAATCATGCGCTTGTGGAATACATCATCCAAATGTTTCGTGACCCACCGGACCTTGTCGCTCCAAGCCGACGGATTACGCCACGGAGCTGTCGAGAGAATGTAGCAGTCGTAATGCGCGCTTAGCCGGTGGACGGCCTCTATCGCTCCAGGCATCGGCTGCATCAATCCAAACAATCCGGGGATTTCATCGCAGCGCCCTTCGTATTCTTTGAGTGTTTGTTCGCTCTGTTTGGCAAGTCCCGATTCGAAGTCGACAAGGACGCCGTCCATGTCGAAATAGAGCCTCTTTCGGCGTGTCGAAGATTCTTTTTTAGCTTTGTCCTCTTTCATTGTTTCTGTCTGTTGCATAATTGTATTCTGTTTTCGAAAATTGATCTACATTGTCATATCCATAGACGCCGCACTTGTCATCGCGGCAGGCCATGCCGTATCGACCCGTTTTCGGTCTGCTCGACGCTGTCGAACCTTTTCGACGAACATGACGAGAGGCCGATTACAGACAACAAAGTTAACACAAAAAGTAAACAGTGCTCACCAAAGACAAAATCAAATCACAGAAATTTTCGTAATGGCGGATGAATCTTGCAAGGTTTTTAATGCCATGTTGCGCCGAGATACAAAAAAGAGGCGTGAATAACTCCTATTCACGCCCCTTTGTAGACTCCTCTTTGCACTATTACTCGTTAAATTAATTCCATATTACATGTCAACTCTGTTTTCAGAGCCCAAAATCACATTTTAGTGATTTTATACCAGCAATCATGGCCGTTTACATTAACTTTTGTTACGCAAACCGTGGGTGTAGACAAGCGCAATAACATACTGCCCTGCGGAGGACTGTATTGAGGGCCATTACCATCTCCATTGGGAGCATTGCGGCCGAACTGGCGTATGACATTGCCGTTGCCATCTGTAACGGTAATCATAGTACAAGCATCGCATAACCTCCATTCGAACATGAAATTGCACGGCACTTCCCCCATTTCATAGCAGTTCTTGGATTGCCCCTGTGCCGGCGATGAATGTTCATACACTATGGGTTTGAAAAGCGGTATTTTGCGACCATTCCGCAAATTTGTCACAGGCTCATTGCGAACTGTGGTTGAATTGGTTTTATAGCCTGCTTTCGACGCAACGACGGATATGTTTTCGTCATAGCGGGCAGTAACTATAAATTCTCCCGTCGAACCACTGTCGGTTGGCGGCAAGGTACCGCTAACCGAACCTGTAATACCGAGGCGGCACTGCGGCAGTAACGGCTGTCCCTTAATATCCTTGACTGTCTGTAATTTGACATTAACCAGATTCGGTTCCATAAGGATAATTTCACTATCCTTAAACTTTTCGATAATAACGGACTTTTGTTTATATGCGGGATTCTTCGTCGATATGATTTCTATTCGGGAACCCTCCTTGGCTGTTACAGGGAAAATACCATTACTGTTGCTGATTTCAGTAACAGTCTCCTCTTTACCCGAAGGATCAATTATTTTAATAACATTTTTGACCCCGGGTATCGGACGACCGTTTATGCTGTCCCTATTTATAAACTCCACAAGATAGGGTTCGGGCTCGAGCCATACGGTGCGTATGCTGTCGCTCTGCTTTATAAACTGTTCGACACTCCACGGGCCTCCATCCAATTCTCCATCCTTATAATGAACTTTGCTTGCTTTGACAGCTATGGTCGACAATATGAAAGCATCATTATAGACGGCAATACCTTTGCCGTCGATGCTCGTTCTGATCTGTCGGCTGTCGGTATGTTTGCTGGCGCCGGGGTGAGTAATCGTTACGAGGCATACGGCATCCGGTATCGGCTGGCGGGTCTCTTTGTTCTTCACGAAGAATGTAAACTTCTCTTTCAGAGGCCTCAGTCGCAAAGCGGAATCATCGCCGGCAGCAACCAGCGAACGGCAGGGAACATCCAATTTTACCGTGTCGGCATACCCGTAGCAGGAGCCTTGTATCTCTTCGATAACCGAGCAGTAACGCATCTGTCTGAATGTCGCGATACCCGCGGCATCGGTACGTGCGGAGTCGACTTTCTCGCAACCGTTATCCGTGTATTTGCATATAACCGCGGCATCGGGAAGCACATCCAGGGTCTCCTTATCCAAAAGTTTTATGAAAATATCTTCGCGACGCGGCTTCATCATCATATTAACCTGCCGTCTTAATTGGAATAAAAACCGCTCCGACGTATCCTCATAACAGGGGCACGATGCCGAAAATGTAACCTTTTCGAAGCAATAAAATACATAGCTGAATACGCTGCATGGCAAATCAGTAAAGACGGTGTTGCCATTGTCATCGACAGTTTGCGTACGCTCGATGGTCTTGGTGCAGAAAAAACGGCCGTCGTGCCACAGAAAATGAGCATCATACGACATACTGACCTCCAGACCGCCTATCGGTTCACGACTCTCGGCATCGAGACAGGTTACTGCAATATCCTTGTTGCATTTTATTAAGAGCAACAACGGCAAAAGCAGCAAAAGATACCGCCACCATCGAACCGGATGCTTCATCTGAAAAGTATATACATTATGGTCCTCTCTGTATCTTATATTAGTGCTGACCTTTATTGTAGGATATGGTTTGTCTTGTGCCATAGCTTTATCTCTTTTGAGATTTGGTGCTGTGAATATCGTGCGTTTTCTGATATTCAGGTGTCACCGTAAATGAAACTTTGATCTTCTCCTTGTTGGAAAACCACTCACGCGGCACGACGCATTTGCCCTCGTTATCGGTTTTGAGCGACACCTGACCCTGTGTCTTTGTCGTCAACACAAAATCGATGTCGGCAAGCGGAAATCCCTCATAATCCTTAAGGTATATATACACGAACTGAGGCTCCTCCGGCTCAGGTTCGGGTTCGGGAGCGGGCTCTGGCTCTGGCTCGGGCTCGGGTTCAGGTTCGGGCTCCGCAGGTATATCCTCGCTAAAACTAAACTCGAACAGCAGGTGGTCTTCGTCCGCTGCAGGACGTTTTTTCAAACATTCGGAATCGCACTCGGCAATGCACTCGGGCTGCTCGTCGGCGGCTGCTCCTGACGAATCATTCGTAAAAGGCAGCCTCAACATAGCCTCGCCGTTCGCATCTGTCACCAAATCATAAGCCTTGCTATTGAATGCGATACGGCACTTTTTGCCGCTTTCGGGCGAGCCGTCACGAGTGATGCGCACACACGCGGTAAAATATCGTGTAATGTCATAGATATAGTCGGCTTTGTTTTGTTCGACCGTGAGCGAAAAACTTTCTCCCGATGAAAGCTCTATCGGATATGTCTCCCCCACAGGGACCTGCCCTGCGTAAAACATGCCGTCTTCAAGGGTTTGGCGAGGCTGATTGTTAAGCGAGAAATTCAAGAAAGGCAACAGTCGTTCGGCCCACATAAATCCGATGCGAACAGACTGCACTGTCTCAATGGTCGTATAGCTTGTAAGTTCACCCGTACCCACTACATTGTGGAATCTATATCCCCATGCTACCAGTGCGATTTCTGTTCGGCCACTGTCTCCCTTGAAATAGATATATTCATCGGTCGGGACAGTAAGTATGTTGTCCGTAATCGGTGAATTTTTAAGCATTGCTTTCATCGTATCACGACGTCGGCGATACTCTCGTGCAACAATGCTCTTTTCTTCTTCGCTACATGTAGCAAATGCTTTCCAGCCCTCGCCCGAAAGATTCCATTGCAGGTAGCCTGCACCGATCTGCGGTTCGGGGAACAGTAAATTGGCCTGTGCTCCCAAAGTAGCAATTTGCTTGCAAAAACGGCTGTTGAAGACGCTTTTGTCAATCAACGGCTTGATCTGATCAATTGATAGTTTAACATTCATTGCTCAGCAGAATTATTACCTCAGGGCCAATATGGCAATAACAATCATCCACAACACAAAGCACAGCGGCACCGTAATCAAAAAGGCTCGGTGGAGGGTTTTGTGGTGAAACAGCAGCATTCCCATCCCCGCTCCGTAGGCTCCGCCCGCAAAGGCAAGCCCCAGCAACAGGAATTCGGGCACCCTCCATTTGCCGTAAACGGCACAATGTTTATCTATGGCATACAGACCGAAGGCCAAAACATTCAGAACAAACAGAATCGAGAAGAATATTTGTCCCATAATACTCTTTTATTATTGTAATTAACCGAATAACAAACCGCGACAAACCATATACGTAGCCGTTGTAAGAGCCGCGAGCAACACGGACAGCAAAGTGCCGTACAGATAGTTGTGCTTTCCCGAATCATCGTCACGAGACAGCTCCTCCGATCGCTTAAAATCGAAATCGAAATGGTTTACTCCGTCTTGAAGGACTCTGCTCTGACTCTCGCTGTCTACCGATACATAGCACTGTTCGTTGCTGTCGTTATGCGGGATATTTGTCGAAAGATGTCCCTCTGCATCGCACCGAAAATTATACTCCAGCCCCTTATAATGGATATGGACGGGTGCATTGGAATACGGCTCGCCGTTAATCGTGGCATTTACCTCGACGGTTGCATCGTGAATTACCGGCGCGGTAGTATCAAAATTGAAGACAGTCAGCGAATCCTTCAATGCCTTCTGTTGACGCTCGCCGCCCACCGTTACCGTGCAATACAGGTCATCGCTCGCAGCTGCGAATTCCGTGCGGGCAATGCCGTTGTCATCAGTGCGCAAAGTGCGTTCATCGTTCACATATACAGCTTCAACGGGGGTGTTCACACTGGGCTGACCGTTGTTGCGGACAATAACCTCTATCTGTTTTTTGCCCGACAATGGAGCATCCGTCTTGATCTGTTCGGGTTCTTCCTCTTCGGGTTTTTCCTCTTTTTTCGGAGGGGCAAGTCTGAATTCAAAAGTGGTGAGCGGTTCTTCGAGCATCTTTTGCTGGGTCTGCGTGTCGACCGAAACCACACACATTCCTCCTTCGGGATCTCGCGGGAGTCTCACCGTACAGAATCCACTGTCGTTGCACACCAACTGACATTTCTGGCTGCAGTATTGCACATCGACAACGGCGTCTGCGCAAGGAGCATCACCGGAGTAGACGTGAATCTCTACCGTCGCATATTCGGTAACATCAATCTCTATATTGCCTTGTCCCTGCATCACGACGACATGTTCATGCCCTTTGCCGGTGTCAATATCGAACTGATAGCCCGTAGGCAGGTCGCCGATCTCCAAAACTCCGTCGGGGCCCGTATTTCTCAAAAAACCGTTAAGTTTAAGAGACTTGTTCGCCATCGGCTTGCCGTTATGCAACAATTTAACGGTAACTTTTTCGGTTTTTGCCACAGGATCGACGATCCCGACCGAAGGACCGTCGCCGATTCTTTCGGGGTAGCGGTATCCCCAAGCGGTAATCTTTATGATAATATGTCCCTCGCTGTCGGCTTTATAGTAGACATAGGCATCGTCGGGATAAGAGAGAACTTTTTGGGCCATCTGTTGATTGGCTCCGAATTTCGCGCTTATCTCGTGGCATCGGTGCGATAATTCCCGCTTTACCGTCTGCGACATCAGCGGGTCGCATTCCGACAGCGCGGTCCATCCATCACCCGGAAGCTCCCATTGCAGATACTCGTGTCCGGGTGTACGCTCGGTGAAAATTTGCGTCTCACCGTCACCGAACTGCTTTTTAAGGGCGGAATACACCTTATCGTAATCCTCCCCGACAAGGCAGTAGACACCCGATGCTTTTATCTTTATATTCATTATCGTAATGTTTTTACTTATCCGATCATTGAGGTGGCACTGTTAAGGTTGCAGTGACATAATCAGTTCGCGAGTGGGATTATCCCTTAAACAGTTTTCGCTCAAAGTTTTGTAGTACAGTTCGTACTGCTCTGCCAGCCACGGAATATCTTTAATAGCTGCTATGCTGTCATCTTTTGTCTTTTCTTCGATAGTCACTTCAACGAGCGGCCATGCGGCATTATGCGTCGATGCAGTTGCTATTTGTTCATCTATTGACTTGATAACATCCTGAAATATCTCAATGGTTGGGGCATAATAGTTTAGAGTTTTGCACAATGCCTCCAGCTCTTCTTTTCTGGTCTGATCTTTTGTCTTAACGGCTAACTCTTTGAGCTTTTTGGCAGTTTCCTCTATACGCTTCTTGTCGTATTTCGAAGCGATAAGCCGTTGCCCCTCGGTATAATCCCTCATTTCACCGAGCAGAATCTTTATTTTGTCGCGTGCATCGGCAACCTTCGGATCCCACTCGGCAAACTGCTCGTACTGGGTATACTCCAGCTCCAACTCCGATAAGTCGATGGCCGAATAACTTTTGCTTAACCATTTCGTATCCACACCGTCGGCTAACTGAGCCAGCCACAACGCTTTGAACTCATTAAGACTTTTAAGCTCCTTTGTCAGATCCATTATCGACAACGAATCTCGGCTGTGTTGCTTTTTCAAGGATTCGATTTCCTGCTTCAGTACATTCTGGGCGCTTACCGCCTTAGCCTGCTGATCACTCAACGCGCGTGCATTGCTCTGCGTCAAACTATCTCTCTGCTTCTTCAACTTCGCTATCTCGGTCTTGAATGAGGCAGCTTTACCTGCGTTACGTTCTTCTTGCAGATCTTTCTGCGCAGTTTCCAGTTTTGTGGACAATTCGTCATTCTTGCCCCGAAGTTCTTTTATTTCGTTATTAAGCCTCTCTTTTTCAGACTGGAGCTGTTTGCTTTTAGCTTCCTCGGCCTTCAATTGGTCCAGCAGATATTTCTGCACATTGTCGTTATTATCGGCCTTCGGCTTGGACTCCGGTGTTTGTGCAAAAACAACAAAAATGGAATTCACCAACAGTGCTAAAATTATAGCGATCTTTTTCATAAACTAATCCACCTCCTCGGTTTTCTTGTAGTTAACTTTTAATCTTGCAATATTTTTTACTCCGATCGTAGTTTCATTAGTAAATCTGCTATATACGGCATCCAACAATGCAATGCTTTCGTCCGAAGGCTCTACACTGTTGAAATGGTTTACGATCTGATTGCTCAATGTCTCATAAAACATTTCGCGCTGCGACGAGGTTACATTTTTGAGCTTGGCTTCATCCAAACCGGCCTTAAATCCGGGGATGTGTGACATATCTTTCACATACAGCGTATTGCCGCGATAGCGAGTTGCCGCGTTCAGAATACCGCTTTGCAGGCTCTCAAACGATTTCCACGTTCCCGTCTCTGTATCAAATGCAGGCGAAATGGCGTGACGGCTGTTTACAAAGTTTCTTATTTTAGTATACAGAGCGTGCCACTGCTCGACCTTGCGGATTCGCGGTTCGTTGTCGAGCTTTTCATATTTTTTAACGGCCTTAACGCCGGCATAGCAGTTTTTCAATTTTTGGGCATTGAACGACTGAGTATGCAGGGCATCGGAATAACTGTCGCACGCCTTGTTGATGGCATTCTCGCGCAGGCAATTGTTCACTGTATTGTAGCCCTCTCGTGAAAACATTCCCATACCCTTGCTTTGGTCGATGTCCGAGCGTTGATTTTTGTACAATGCTTCATCCCAGCCCGAGGCCGCAGCCCACGATTGACGAATGTTGTTGCACAACTCCTTAATGTCGATCAAATCCTCGGTGGGGAAATCTTCTGATGATGTGGTTTTGAACAGCGAGCCGAAGTTTAGTGCGAGAAATATTCCGCCCGCCAAAACACAAAATATTGCAACTAATTTTACGATTTTCATAATTATATGCCCTTTAAATGTTCGTCTAAATGTTTGTCCTCGATTTCGAAAATTTTATTCCGAGCGGCTATCAAACTTTTATAGTCCTTAAATGGCCCTACGGTTTTCAGATACTTTTCTACTTCCTTTTTTATTAAGACTGGCGGAATGTCAAACTTCTTTCCTTGGGGAGCTTTTGGATTATAGGCCAATACCGTTTCAATAGCCATTTTTTCGTTTTGTGTTAAAAAATTCCTATTTTCCCGTTTATCCCAAAGGGCGCGACACCCATTTATATCCTTTAGGTTAACAAGGTCAAGAATCTGTTGACGTACTTTCTCTTTTTGGGCTTTGGATGGTGCTTGTGCTTTTGCTCTTGCTTTTGCAGCCTCGGCTCTTGCTTCTGCGGCTTTGGCCTGTGCTCTTGCTACTTCGGCTTCGGCTGCTTTGGCTCTTGCTTCTGCAGCTTCGGCTTCGGCATTGAGTTTTGCACGCGCTCGGGCT
>CAYTLU010000174.1:0-6118 GCA_964438665.1 uncultured Bacteroides sp. | reverse complement strand
TCTTTCAATGGAGCGCCACAATTATTACAGTTCATAGGGCAAAGTTTTACTTATTAATATTTTATTTACGTTATTATTATCATTGTCCAATATTACCACAATCTCATTATTAGCATTGCAATAATGATATGAGTATGATTTACAAGTTCCACCGATGCTGTTTTTTACAACGAAACTTAATTCTCTTGGTGGAATACCATACCTTTCGTACAGACATTTTGTTATCATTTGATGATTATGCATTATTGACCTATTAACCAAGTTCTCAACAACACTGCGCAAACCTGATATTTGCGTCGTTTCATAAATTGTTTCGTGGTCTACTTGTCTAATACAAGAATCATCATTCGAGTAAATTATCGTACGAGGATTACAATGTTCGAGACTGTTAATAACAGCGTTTTTATTATCAGCGGACAGGAATGTCGCACTTGGTTTTACAATCTTTAATGCGGGATCACCAAATAAATTAAATTCAGACAGTGTAATATGTGAGTGTTCACTATGAATATCATCTTTTTCTATCAAGGCCCTTCTTGCTAACAGCATTGCTGAACCGGCATCATAACCATCGCATAGATTTTTTATGAAATGATGTGCCATAAGGTCTGCCGCACTCATCCCACAGGAACGACCGTAAGCTATTCTTGAAGAACCAAAGTAAATTACGGTATTATTTTCAAAGGCAGAAAGCATCATTGATTTGTCAATATTTTTATCGATAAATCTAGCGCCGTAGCAGGCTTCGGTTACAATAACATTTGGCTCTTTTAATCCCAACAGGTCATTTGGCGTTACCCCTTCAAACATTTCCTCCGTTTCCTTCTGCCCATAAAACCCGGAACTGTTCGGCGCATTACTCCCATGCATATTAAAGTAGTATAAACTCGCCTGATTATTAAAATGCCTTTTCAATGGAGATAGGGATTGATACTTATAGCAAGATCTATCGTATTCTCTATCAGATACAATATAAGGAGTAAGCAGGATGTTTTTATAGAAATAACTGTTGCTGACAGTGAAAGAATAACTATTGGCAAATCGCCCTGCGACCTCAAGACTTGTCTCTTTCCAATGAGGATCACTTTGCCCGTAAAACTTTATTATTCGTAACCCATTCATTGCAACGGCAGCTATTCGTTTCAAGGAAGCGGATAGCGATTTTATTGATGTATCCTTGCCCATTGGAAGCCTGCCGACAAAAAGCATATGCGGAACCTGACAGATGGTCATATCTATCAGCATTTGATCAGTTTGCTCGCCATACAGAGCTCCATAAGGCAAATCTGAATCAATTTTTTCAGATACTTTGTCCCCTCCCTCATAGCGAATAAAGTTACCCACTTTAGGCATCGGCACAATATCATTTCCACCAATAATGAATAAATACACTACATTACGACGTAAAATATTAGTGTCATAATTGTAACTGTCCAAGACAATATCTTGATATTCCAACCATGAATTTCGGGAATTAAGACTAACAGTAAGCTCTGAACTATGGTACGAGTAATTGGAAGCGTCAATTAGACTATACTTAATACCTTGTTTTGTCCGACTCTTAATATCGGTTTCTATAATGGACAAGATCGCCTGTTTTGAACAATTGAGATTTGAGCACAAAGATTCTATATTTGTGAATATATATCCCCAAACATTGCTTTGAACACAATTTAGCTTATTCGCCGGATTGGAATAATCTAAATCATTATGTAACGCTGCACCACACTCCTGACAGTAAGCATCATTAGCAGCAACCGCTATACCACAATTGTGACAAAATGGCATATAATTTTATTGTAATGTAATATGAATGGTTTGTCCGTCAACTCTCATCTTGCATGGAACTTTCAACTCTGAATTAAGGTAGAACAGTAGATTGTCTCCAAATTGCGCTGCATCCATGGGTAAACCATCCGTATCTACTGACGGTATCTTCACCGTGTCAAAAAACATTTGATCTGCGACCATACCTTGCAGGTGATATTGTCCATTCTGAGCATTAGCACGTACCCATCGGCGAATGATATTTGAAAGAAGATAACCTTCAGTCCCAACCCCCGATTCGAGATTAAATGCCGACCCCTCTGCGCGAGTAATGCGCAGAGCTACCGATTTACCTTCATTAATACTTTTTGCAAAACTAACTTTAAGATCTTCAAGGAAGGGTTCTATCTGTTGCTCAACAGCCATTACACACAACCTATCGAAATCATCGGTCATAAATCTATTGGTCCAATCCACACTGCTTGACAACAAATTTCCGGAAGCCGTCTCGTAAGCTTTCATATTCAACGAAGCCCTATTACCCTGAGGATCAAGATCCTTAATAAAATCCACAATGATATACACATCTGCACCTGAGTTATCTAACAGAAGTTTTTCTTCGGACTGAACTGCAACAGCATTGAATTCTCGGCTGCGCCACATAGCTTCCAAACGTCCCTCGAAATCAATAGTGGTCACTCCTAATTTGTTAAATCCCTCTTGCACTCGCGCTACAGCCATTCGCAAGTCTGCATCAGATTGGAATATTTCTTTATAAGTTTGTGTTTCTTGACGATATGGGACAACTGTAATCGTAGGCAATCCAATTTCTGCTTTTGTTTCTTCCATTGATACCTCCGTAATAGGTCTCTCCATTAACTTTTCAAATGTCAAATCTTTGATTAATGGCTTGAGCGCGATATCGAATTTTACAGTAGCAACAAATTTTCTCGGATTTGTTTTGGTCTCTTCTATGCTGACAAGTTCTATGTTACGAGAGAACATCACATAACGCTCGTTCAAAAATTTATCAACATAATATTTATTATCTTTTAAGATTAAGGGAGCTCCATTATTATAACCAGCTATTCCGCGATAAAATAGAGTATAGAAGGCTGAACTGACAGCAGCCTTCTCCGCATCCTTCTTTTTCTCGCTCATTCCCTTGCTGTAAACCACCAGAACATCCTCTGTCTGCTCAATTAATTCGACAGCCGTAGAATATTCCTGACCAAAAGCAAATGAAGACAGGAGAATATTTAGAATTAAAATGCCTGCAATTTTTCGTCTCATCACGATAATCATGTAAACAGTGAGCCGCCTTAATATGTTATATCATATCAGGAGACTCACTGTCAATTGTTAAAAGATACCTTCCAGTCCTCTTGCAGCCCTGCTGACAACAATCAGTTTTTGACCTTTTGCTTCTGCATCCACAATCAGCTCGCCGCCTTTCTTCACTCTGCAGAGCGTGCGATTTGCGCTGAGCACCTCTTTTGCAATAAGATCACCGATCTTCTTTCGTGAGAGTTCGCCGGCAATATCCACCTCCATATAGACCTCAAAACCTTGATCAGCAGCCATACCATGGGCAGAGCCGAGGTCGATATAGACCGTTTCAGCCTTGCCTTTCTTGGTCGTTTCGATCTTAATAAGCAACCCTTCTACGGGGAAAGCCTCATTGACCACATCAGCCATAGCGTGTTTTGCCTTGTCACAAGTAGCTGACAGCGCCTCATCACAGGTTTTGCCCGAACCGGTTGTCGACAACAAACCGCCTGCCTGATAGGTGTATGTTTTAACATATTTGGATGTACCGTTGCTGGAATCAATGATTTTGATTGTCCAGGTCAGATTGCCCTTGTAGGTTACATTTCCGTCGACAACCTCTCTTGTACACGACATTGTAGTAACCTCTCCTGTAATGATATATTTCGCGCCCAAGGTCTTTATCATCGAGTTCCTCGCTGTCTCGTCAGACATTGCCGACTCGGCCTTTCTGCGTTCCTCTTCAGTGGCAAGATTACTCTGCGTTGTAATATCTACGATTTGCAGACGACCCGTCTCTGCAATGCCGGCGATAACCTTTGTACGCAAATTCGCGACCTGTCCTTCATCCACGTTTGCCGCATACTTGAACAAATCTACCAACGCGACATCTTTTTTCCCGTTCTCTTGGGCCACCGCCGCAAAGCAAATGCCAAAAGTCATCATTAAAATTAAGAGTAATTTCTGTTTCATAATGCATTAAATTAGTTAGTTATATTAATTCATAATGTATCCAACATAATCTGCAACCTCTTATTGGAGGAAAAATGTTTGCCGTCGTAAAATTATATATTTTTTACCAAATAACAAATTTTTGCCCCAAAACGTTATATATTTTCTTCCGAATTGTCTACCGAGAATGTTTTTATTGTTATGAACAGGGTAAACGATCCGCCGACGAATTGCATTATTTCTCGATTTTTTGTTTTTTCGCGAGTTTTTCGTATATTTGTTCAGACGAACCGAAAACAATTGAACTACTTGCTTAAATGACCATGAAACGACTTCGCTTCTGCACATTCGCCTTGCTGCTGGCCGCAACTTTGCCCGCAGGGGCTGAAACTCTGAAAAACACCGATCCTACGACGCTCAATGCCGCAACCGGAACGACCGCCGTAACCGGAACGGCCACAACCACCGGAACGGCCACGACCACCGCTACCACCGCTACAACCGAAACGACCGGCGCCAAACAAAAATCCACGAAAAACTATGCCCGCCGATTCGCCGACTCGGAAATGCGCCGTTTCCCCGAAGCCTGGCAACTGGATCACGGGAAACGTCTCTTTTTCGGCTACGCACAGGGCGTCGGATGCTGCGCCATGCTCCGTATGTGGAAAACAACGGGCGAGAGCACCTATTTCGATTATGTGGAGCAATGGGCCGACCGTTTAGTGGACGACGAGGGGAACATCCATCTGTACGACCGCGCCTCTTACAACCTCGATTTTATCAATTCGGGGAAAGTTCTCTTCGACTGCTACCGAGAGACCGGCAAGGAGAAGTACCGCAAGGCGATGGAGGTGCTCCTCCGCCAGCTCAAACTGCAACCCCGCACCTGCGACGGCGGCTACTGGCACAAACTGATCTACCAGCATCAGATGTGGTTGGACGGCCTTTATATGGCCTCGCCTTTCCTCTCGCAATTCGGTGCGGAGTTCGACCGGCCCGACTGCATCGACGAAGCTGTCCGGCAAATCAAACTCTGCCACAAACACACCTACGACGCTGCAACGGGCCTCTATCATCATGCGTGGGACGAGAGCCGTTCACAACGATGGGCCGATCCCGTAACGGGCCATTCGCCCAACTTCTGGGGTCGCAGCATCGGCTGGTGGTTCATGGCATTGGTGGACAATTTGGATTTCATTCCTGTGGGCCATCCCGACCGGGCCTTCGTCGTCTCGCTCGTGCAGGGGCTGGCCGACGCGTTGCCCAAGTACCAGCGCGACGGGCTGTGGTACCAGGTCATCGACTGTCCCGAACGCGAGGGGAATTATCCGGAGGCTTCGGTAACGGCCCAATTTATGTACGCCTATGCCAAAGCGGTCAACAAGGGGCTTATCGACGCCTCCTATAGAAAATATGCCGAGAGGGCCTTCGACGGTCTGCGCAAGCAGCTGTTGATCGAAAACCCCGACGGCACGCTGACGCTCACCCGTTGCTGTGCCGTGGGCGGATTGGGCGGTAATCCCTATCGTGACGGAAGTTTCGAATACTACATCGGCGAACGCATCCGCGATAACGATGCCAAAGCCACGGGGCCGTTCATCATGGGGTGCATCGAATTAGGAAAATAATAAAATCAAAACAGACAGTTTTTAGATCATTTCGTTTATGCCGCACCGAGGAAAAAATCGCTAATTTTGAGAGTTGGTTGCCTCGGTGGAATCCCTCTGCTCCAAAAAAACGGAGACGGCCCGTCGTGCGGCAAACGACTGACAAAAAAGTGACAACCTAATAAAACAGAACCCAATAATGAAACAATCCCTTATTGAAAAGGCTTACGAGATCGCCAAAGAGCGTTACGCCGCCATTGGCGTCGACACGGACAAGGCACTCGACGCCCTGCAAAACATCCAACTTTCGCTGCACTGCTGGCAGGCCGACGACGTTATAGGCTTCGAGAACCTGGGCGGCAATCTGTCGGGCGGCATCCAGACTACCGGCAACTATCCGGGCCGAGCCCGCAACATCGACGAGCTGCGCGCCGACATTCTGAAAGCCGCCAGCTACATCCCGGGCAACCACCGTCTGAACCTGCACGAAATCTACGGCGAATTCGGCAAGGAGTTCGTTGACC
>CAYTLU010000173.1:0-6670 GCA_964438665.1 uncultured Bacteroides sp. | reverse complement strand
ATTCACAATTATTTCCCCACTAATTTTCTACTGAGCCAGGGCGACCTTTGCAGCAGGGAGAGAGAGGCGCTGGTCAATAGAGCCGGAACGCGTGGCCGCCAACGAAGTAGCAATCGCACATGAGCAGCGCAACGGCGAAAGGTTTATGCGTTTTTCCCATCAGTGCGCAGGCATATAAAAGTAATGACGGTCGCCAATGGCAGGCAGAAACGTGAAAATATCCAAATCATGTTATGAAACATATTAGTAGGGGTTGACGGAATGAAAAAAAATTCCTATTTTGCGGGCGTAAATCTCGGCATAAGCCCGAGTTTGCCTCTATCAAATTAACATCTTTACTAAATATCTGATAACATGAAAGTTTATCAAACCAATGAAATCAAGAACATAGCCTTGTTAGGAAGCAAAGGCTCGGGTAAAACCACACTCGCTGAAGCGATGCTTTACGAGTGTGGAGTTATAAAACGCCGCGGAACGGTTGAAGGCAAAAACACCGTCAGCGATTATTTCCCTGTTGAGAAAGAGTATGGCTACTCCGTTTTCTCAACAGTTTTCTATGCTGAGTTCCTGAATAAAAAGCTGAATGTTATCGATTGTCCGGGAGCAGATGATTTTGTCGGGAATGCAATAACCGCGCTCAATGTGACGGACACAGGCGTGATAGTCGTAAATTCACAATATGGAGTTGAGGTTGGTACGCAAAATATATTCCGTACGGCAGCTGCTTTGAAAAAACCGATTATGTTTGCTCTAAACCAGCTCGATGGCGAAAAAGCCGATTTTGAGAATGTGGTTGAGCAGATGAAAGATATTTTCGGAAACAAGATTGTGCTTGTGCAGTATCCGTTATCGACAGGCGCAGGGTTCAATGCCATGATCGACGTGCTTTTGATGAAGAAATATTCATGGAAACCGGAAGGCGGCGTTCCCACAATTGAAGAAATTCCTGAAGAGGAAAAGGAACGCGCTCTTGATTTGCATCAAAAGCTGGTTGAAGCCGCCGCTGAGAATGATGAGACCCTGATGGAAAAATTCTTCGACCAAGGCCATCTGACAGAGGATGAAATGCGAGAGGGCATTCGTAAGGGATTGGTTGACCGTTCAATCTATCCGGTGTTCTGTGTGAGCGCAGCAAAAGACATGGGCGTTCGTCGCATGATGGAGTTCCTTGGCAACGTGGTACCTTTTGTAGAGGATATGCCGGCTCCGGAAACCACTGCGGGAGAAGAAATCAAGCCGGACAGCAATGGCCCGCTCAGTGTGTTCATGTTCAAGACCACCGTCGAACCGCACATCGGAGAGGTCAGCTACTTTAAAGTTATGTCAGGAACATTGACTCCCGGAGTTGACCTTGACAACGTGAGCCGTGATTCAAAGGAACGCATCGCCCAGATATTCTGTGTGTGCGGTCAGATCAAGACTCCGGTTGACAAGTTGAGCGCAGGAGATATCGGCGCAACCGTCAAACTGAAAGATGTGCGTACGGGCAACACGCTTAATGCCAAAGGTTGCGAATATGAGTTTGATTTCATCAAATATCCCAAGCCCAAATATCAGCGTGCGATCCGTCCGGTTACGGAAAGCGATGCAGAAAAACTTTCGGCAATCCTGACGCGCATGCATGAAGAGGACCCGACATGGGAGGTTGAGCAGTCAAAAGAGCTTAAGCAGACCATTGTTTCCGGACAGGGCGAGTTCCATCTCCGGACACTTAAATGGCGCATTGAAAACAATGAAAAACTGCCGATTCTGTTTGAAGAACCGAAGATTCCTTATCGCGAAACAATCACCAAGGCATCTCGCGCCGACTATCGCCATAAGAAGCAATCAGGCGGTGCTGGTCAGTTTGGTGAGGTTCATCTGATAGTAGAGCCATACACCGAGGGCATGCCGGCTCCGGACACATATCGTTTCGGCAATCAGGAATTCAAGATGAATGTGCGCGACACTCAGGAGATTCCTCTGGCATGGGGCGGCAAACTCGTTGTCTGCAACTGTATTGTCGGTGGCGCTATTGATGCACGCTTCATTCCTGCAATTGTCAAAGGCTTGATGGACCGCATGGAACAAGGCCCATTGACCGGATCATACGCCCGCGATGTGCGCGTGTGCATATATGATGGCAAGATGCATCCGGTTGACTCTAATGAAATATCATTCCGTCTGGCCGGACGAAACGCATTCAGCGAGGCATTCCGCAATGCCAATCCGAAGGTGCTTGAACCGGTCTATGATGTGGATGTGATGGTGCCGGCAGATGTTATGGGTGATGTGATGAGCGATCTTCAGGGGCGCCGTGCGATCATCATGGGTATGTCGAGCGAGAACGGCTTTGAAAAGATTTCAGCAAAAGTTCCGTTGAAAGAAATGTCAAGCTATTCAACAGCCCTCAGTTCAATCACAGGCGGACGGTCATCATTCACAATGAAATTTGCGTCATACGAACTCGTTCCGGGTGATGTACAGGAAAAACTTCTCAAGGAATATGAGGAAAAGAACACGGAAGATTAAATGTAAAACAATAGTTGATTAATACGAAGAGAGCCGGTGGATGTCAAATCGCCGGCTCTACTTTTTTCAGACAAAGAAAGAAATTGTTATTTTTGCAGAGGAAACAAATTTTGGCGATGTACAATACTTCAAATAAGACATGCCGCTGCATTGTCAGGCTGCTTGAACGTCATGGCGTGAAAAAGGCTATCGTGTCGCCCGGTTCGCGCAATGCACCTTTACTGGTTGCGCTGTCGCGCAATCAGAGCATATCTAAAGAAGTTGTCGTTGACGAACGGTGTGCGGCTTTTATCGCTCTCGGTTATTCTTTGGTGTCACAAGAGCCTGTTGCGCTGGTTTGCACATCGGGGACAGCCTTGCTCAACTATGCCCCGGCAATTGCCGAAGCGTATTACAGACGGATACCGCTTATCGTTATCTCGGCAGACCGTCCCAAAGAATGGATCGGACAGGATGATTCGCAGACAATAGTTCAGCCGGGAGCTTTGTCCAATTATGTCAAGCGGAGCTATGACATATCGACCGGACAGACCGAAAATGATATATGGTATGCAAACAGAGTGGTTAACGATGCTTTGCTTACCGCATTGTCGGGTCGGATCGGTCCGGTGCATATAAATCTGCAATTGGATGAACCGCTTGGCGAAATATGCGATGATTCATCCGATGCCGCAGACGACGTTTTCTGTAGAAAGATCACGATGTTGAAGCCAAAAAGCGTGATGGATGCATCATGCGCCAACGCGCTGGGGGAAAAAATCGCTTCTCCATGCAAGGTTATGATCATCGCCGGATTTCTGAATCCGGACAAAATGCTCAACGATGCTCTTCTACGGCTTAGCCGGATGCCTAATATTGTTGTGCTGACCGAAACTATTGCCAATCTGCATGGCGATACGTTCATCAATAGCATAGACGCCGTCCTGTCAGGGCTGAATGAAGAGCGGCTTGATGATCTGGTGCCGGATATGGTCATTTCAACCGGCGGAGCATTGGTTTCGCGTCATATAAAGCAATATATTCGCAGGCATAAGGTCAGGGAACATTGGCATGTCGGAGAGATGGATGATACGGTTGACTGTTTTAAGCAGTTGACAATGAGAGTTGAAATGTCGCCATCGGTTTTCTTCTCGCAACTGGCCTCCGGAATGCCTACGCATGAAGCGGAATCAGACTATGCGCATAGATGGGAAGTGGCAAAAAACAGAGCCGGATCTCTGACCACGGCATATGCCGCACGATCTCCCTGGAGTGACTTCAAGGCTTTTTCAATATTGATTCCACTGATTCCAAAGCGGTGGAATGTGCATTTTTCCAATGGAACGGCTATACGTTACGCTCAGATATTCGGTGACCGCCGCTATCATCGCTGTGACTGCAACAGAGGTGTGAGCGGCATTGACGGATGCACATCGACTGCTGTCGGCGCATCCTTGGCCTATAAAGAGGATGTTACGCTGCTCGTCTCCGGAGATATGAGTGCGCGTTATGATATCGGGGCTATCGGAAGCGGATGCCTGTCGCCGCGGTTCAAAATGATAGTTATTGACAATGGTGGTGGCGGAATCTTCAGGTTCATATCCTCAACATCAGGGCTTGATATCAGAGAAGAGATGTTCTGCCATCCGCAATCTGAATCTATTGGTGAGATTGCGGATTCGATGGGCTTCAAAGTCTATGCCGCATCTGACGAGAATGAACTCCGGGCTGCCTTCTCTGCATTTGCATCAGAAAGTGAGAGTCCGGCGTTATTGCTGATCCATACGCCGGCTGAAGAGTCGGCTGAGATTCTGAAAAATTATTTCATATTTTGTAAAACACATTAAAACAAATATTTATATGCGCAATTGGACTCCAATAAAAAAATATTCCGATATTCTGTTTGAACAGTGCGGCAAGGTTGCAAAAATCACGATAAACCGCCCCGAAGTCTATAATGCATTCCGGCCTCAGACCAATAGTGAGATGCTTGATGCAATGGCATATTGTCGGGAAAGTCCGGAAATCGGTGTGATAATCCTGACCGGAACAGGCGACAAGGCATTTTGTTCCGGTGGCGACCAACGAGTGAAAGGTGTTGGCGGTTATATTGATGCAAATGGGGTGCCGCGTCTCAATGTGCTTGATTTGCACAAGGCTATACGCTCAATCCCCAAGCCTGTCATAGCTATGGTAAACGGATATGCGATCGGCGGCGGTCATGTGCTTCATGTGGTCTGTGATCTGACAATAGCATCGGAAAATGCGCGTTTCGGGCAGACCGGCCCCAAGGTAGGCAGTTTCGATGCCGGTTTCGGGTCGTCATATCTTGCCAGATGCGTAGGTCAGAAAAAAGCGCGGGAAATATGGTTCCTCTGCCGCCAATATAGTGCAAAGGAGGCGGAAGCGATGGGGATGGTCAATAAAGTAGTTCCTTTTGAGCGGCTTGAGGATGAGACTATGGAATGGTGTGAAACCATTCTGAGCAGAAGCCCGATGGCGATACGCATGATCAAACGTGCGCTCAATGCCGAACTCGACGGACAGCGTGGCATGATGGAATTTGCCGGAGATGCAACGTTGATGTATTATCTGATGGAGGAGGCGCAGGAAGGCAAAAATGCGTTTTTGGAAAAAAGAAATCCCGATTTTGACCAATTCCCGAAATTTCCCGGATAAGCGATGCTTAAAGCCTCTTGCAGCAGATATGATTTGATTTTCAAAGAGCCGGCGGTCACGTCACGCTCCGTGATGACGCATAAGGAAACCTATTTTGTTAAAGTGTGGGATGAGACTGACCCATCGACATTCGGGATAGGGGAGTGTGGAATTTTTCGCGGGCTGAGCTGTGACGATACGGATGATTATGAGGATACGCTGAAAAAAGCCTGCCGCAAGATTAATGAGATAAAGACCGGTGGATTTGAAATGCTGCGCGATTATCCGTCCATAGTGTTCGGACTGGAAACGGCGTTGCTGGATTTGCAAAATGGCGGAACGCGTTTGATTTTCGACAGTCCGTGGGCCAAAGGCGAAAGCGCGATCGTGATAAACGGTCTTGTGTGGATGGGCGATAAGCAGACCATGATCAGGCGTGTGGGCGAGAAATTGAATGTCGGTTTCAGATGCATCAAGTTCAAGATAGGAGGCATAGATTTTGCCGATGAACTGGAGATGATCCGTGACGTCCGACGCAGTTTTTCTCCGAAAGATCTGGAAATCAGATTGGATGCCAATGGCGCATTTTCTCCTGAAGAAGCAATGCCGCGATTGGAAACACTCAGCAGATTCGACATTCATTCCATTGAGCAGCCGATAAAGCCGCGGCAGTGGGATTCGATGGCGGAAATATGCCGACGCTCGCCGATTCCGATAGCTCTGGATGAAGAATTGATCGGTCTTAATGTCCCGGCTGAAAAGGAGCGTATGCTGGAAACGCTGCGTCCGTCTTATATTATTTTAAAACCCTCGCTTTGCGGCGGTTTCATCGGCAGCGATGAATGGGTAGAGATTGCCGATGAACACGGAATAGGTTGGTGGGCTACTTCGGCTCTTGAATCGAACATAGGATTGAATGCCATAGCCCAGTGGTGTTCGTCAAAGTCAATCAGGATGCCACAGGGACTTGGAACCGGGTTGCTATATACTAACAACATTGAATCCCCGATCGCGCAGACCGGACAGTCGCTCGGATATAATGAAGGAAGATCGTGGAACATACCGGAAATGCAATGGACCGACTGAAAATAATAGGGGATAGGACCGATGCCTTAAACAGATTCCTTGAGCAGTGGTTTGACGGACGAGATTATATCGTGGCTCATACATCAGGCTCAACCGGCAGGCCGAAAGATATACTTCTGAAAAAATCAGATATGATTCTTTCGGCTGCGCGGACATGTAAATCTCTCGCAATAGCGCGTGGCGGGACAATGGCCTTATCGTTATCGGCCGATTATATTGCCGGAAAGATGATGGTGGTCAGAGCATTATATTCAGATTCCACATTGATTGTCGAACCACCATCGAATTTCCCACTTGCCCATTGCGTGGTGCGACCGATTGATCTGCTTGCAATCGTGCCGTCGCAAGTTGACGGGTTCTTAAACTCATCGGCCGTAAAACATGTGAAAAACGTTCTTATCGGAGGCGCGCCACTATCCTGCGCCGCCGAACAACG
>CAYTLU010000172.1:0-9673 GCA_964438665.1 uncultured Bacteroides sp. | reverse complement strand
AAAGCAGCACGCCCTTATTTGGACGTGCTGCAAATCTATTGTAATGCCTCAGGCAGAAAGACTCTGCGGCATTTAAATTCTGTTGCGATTATTTGAATTTAGCAAACTCAAGGTCATTTTCAGCCTTAGCCTTGAGAGCCGGATCAAGCTGGATAGCCTTCTGAAGATTTTCGCTTACAAGAGCAGAATTATTGGTGCGCGCTCCAAGCACAGCCTTCAGATAGTAGGTCGTAGCATCAGGATTGGCAATGCCATTAAGAGTATTCTTGGCAGAAGCGTAGTCCTTGGTAAGAATCTGAGCAAGAGCAGCATTATTGGTCTTTGATGAGCCAAATGCCTTAGCTGCAGCAGCATTGTCGCCGGTTGAGAGATAGTAAACACCGAGAGCGTCTCCGAGTTCGTCAAGACCTGCAGCATTGCTGAACGAACGGTTTGCACTTGAATAGTCTTTGTTGAGAAGAGAAAGCAGACCCTGGTTCATGTTGACTTCCTTGCTTGAAGAGTTGAGCTGAGCAGCTTTGGTAAAGTTTTTGAGAGCATTGGAATAGTCCTGTTTCTCATACAATATCTTACCAAGGTTGTTGTAGCCGCGATAATCGTTAGGATACTGGTTGACAACTGCCTGATAGATCTTCTGCTGACGGTCTTTATTGTCTGTGATCGAACCGGCATAGAGAAGTTCTTCAACAGAGAGAGCGGTCGGATCTGTATCGACCAGCTTGTTGATTTCATCATCAGTCTTGCCGATGACCTTTACAGATGCTGTGATACGTGAGCGGCGAAGCTGCGGAAGGATTTCCTTTGCAAGCACGTCAAATACAGTCGAGAGGTTACGGATTTCGCGTTCACGGATCTCCGGATCTTTAAACTGCTGAAGAACGCTAAGGATCAGATCCTTATCCTGAATATCGCTGGCAGCTACCAATTCCTGGAATCCTTCCCAGTCCTCAGCTGTGAAATCTGCTGTAAGCTCACCGAATTCAGTTATCTCATCTTTCTTGAACTGATCTGTCAGGTAAGATTTCGTGCTGTTCTCACGGTCTTCAGCAAGACGAGCGTTAAAATCAAGCGTGCCTTCAGGAGATGCGTATGATTGAATATTGACCTCGTCAACAACGATCTTCTCATTGTCGCTTGCATCTTTGAGCTGCTTGCGGAAAGCAACCATTTCGGGAGACACTTTCTGTTCTTGACGAACTTTAGCCTGATTGATAAGGAAGCGGATATCGGCAGAATATTTTTCATTGATATCACGCTGGAAAGCATCAGCTGATGCTGCCGGAGCAACTTCGGCTGCATCGGCGATGGTTGCTGTAGCGATCACGCCGTCAGCAACTTTGACGCGAGGAAGGACATACTGCTTTGATCCCTGTGCCACGTTAAACGAAAGATAGAGTTCGCTGCGCAGCATTTCAGGTTTGTAAGCATAGTTGACAGGAATAGAAACTACTCCACCGTTTTCATAGCTGATCACAGGAGCATTTCCACGAACTTTTTCACCCTGAAGGGTCATGGGAGCAGAAGTTGTTTCGGTTCCGTTGTAAACAAGCACCGGGGTGATGGTCACCTGAGCGTTTTTCTTAAAGAACTTTGAAGGAATGTTAGCAGTCACTACTGCGGGAATCTCCTGACCGACAACTTCAAGAGGATTCGGGTTGGTCGAGAAATAGTCAGACGTGAACTGACCCATCTTGTTGTTACAACCCGACATGGCTATCAGCGCTGAGATAGCCAGCGAATAACATAGGCTTTTTTTCATAATGTGATTATTATTGATGTATTTGCTTTGATTAAGGAACGAGTTTTGATAATTAGTGCAAATATACGAATTTTTTTAAGTAATACAACAAAAACGAAATGTAATAACGTTTAAACAACCAAAAAAGATGATTTTGTGCTATCAGGCTTTTTGACTACATTTGCAGGCACTTAATGATCACAACCGTGGACGGCGATTTTCATTGCCGCCCAACAATTATGCCACCAGCTATGAGAAAATGGAAAATCGAGGACAGTTCAGAGCTGTATAACATCAACGGATGGGGACTGAAATATTTCTCTATCAACGATAAGGGACACGTAGCGGTCACTCCGAGAGAAGGATATGCGTCAGTCGATATCAAGGAAGTTATGGACGAGCTTCAGGTCAGAGATGTCACATCACCGGTGCTCCTGCGCTTCCCCGATATTCTTGACAATCGCATCGAAAAGATTTCCAATTGCTTCAAGCAGGCATCAATGGAATATGACTATCAAGCGCAAAGTTTCCTGATCTATCCGATAAAGGTCAATCAGATGCGCCCGGTAGTGGAAGAGCTTGTCAGCCACGGCCGGAAATTCAACATCGGCCTGGAGGCCGGTTCGAAACCGGAACTGCATGCTGTTCTGGCGACAAACATAGCCGATAACGCATTGATCATTTGCAACGGCTACAAAGATGAAAATTTCATCGAACTGGCGTTGCTTGCCCAAAAGATGGGTCGCAGGATCTATCTTGTTGTTGAGAAACTCAACGAACTGCAGTTGATTGCCGATGTGGCAAAACGCCTTAAAATAATGCCGAATGTAGGCATCCGCATAAAGCTCTCATCGTCAGGTTCAGGCAAATGGGAGGAATCCGGCGGCGATCAGTCGAAATTCGGGCTTAACTCCAGCGAACTGCTGGAAGCCATCGACCTCATCAATAAGCATAAAATGCAGGAGTGTCTGAAACTCATACATTTCCATATCGGTAGCCAGGTGACAAAAATACGCCGTATAAAGAATGCCCTGCGTGAAGCCACACAGTTCTACGTCCAACTGTCAAAACTGGGCTTCAACATTGAATTCGTTGACATCGGCGGAGGTCTGGGGGTTGACTATGACGGCACACGGAATGCTGCATCGGAAAGTTCAATGAACTATTCCATTCAGGAATATGCCAATGATGCCGTGTCAGCACTGGTCGATGCATGCACGAAAAACAGCATCAAACAACCCAATATAATAACAGAGAGCGGACGTTCGCTGGCTGCCCACCATTCCGTACTGGTCTTTGAGGTTCTTGAAACGACATCCCTGCCGCGATGGAAAGAAGATGAGGAGCTAAGCGAAAATGCGCATGAACTTGCACGCGAACTCTACGACATCTGGGACAAACTCAATCAGCCGCGACTGTTTGAGAGCTGGCACGATGCATTGCAGATCCGAGAGGAAGCTCTCGACCTGTTCAACCTCGGATTGCTCGATCTGGAAACACGCGCCCAGATCGAAAAATTATTCTGGTCTGTAGCTCGTGAGGTAGGCGAAATAGCCTCAGGCATGAAGCATGCTCCTGAAGAGCTGAGAAAGATTGCCAAGATGATTCCTGACAAATATTTCTGCAACTTTTCTCTATTCCAATCGTTGACAGACTCATGGGCCATCGATCAGGTGTTCCCGATCATACCGATTTCGCGTCTTGACGAACGTCCTGACCGCACATGTACGGTTCAGGACATCACATGCGATTCTGATGGAAAGATAGCCAATTTCATCACAAACCACGGCACATCCACCTCACTGCCTGTCCACAGCGTTAAGCCCGATGAGCCATATTACCTCGGTGTGTTTCTGGTCGGAGCATATCAAGAGATATTGGGCGACATGCACAATCTTTTCGGAGACACCAATGCCGTCCATATATCAGTATATAAAGACCGCTATGAGATAGACCGTATCATCGATGGAGAGACCGTAGCGGAAGTGCTTGATTACGTCCAATTTAATCCCAAAAAGCTCGTACGCAACGTTGAGACTTGGGTAACCGCATCAATGAAAGCGGGGCATATCACACCAGAGGAAGGCCGCGAATTCCTTTCCAACTACCGTTCCGGGCTCTACGGCTACACATATCTGGAAAAAGACTGACCACAGACCATATCTATCCGCCAGCACAATGACCCGACGCTATTTCATGCACCTTTCCTACCGTGGCGCACCGTTTCACGGATGGCAGTCACAGCCTAATGCCATCAGCGTGCAATCAGTTGTCGAGGATGCTTTAGGCAAAGTGTTGCGACAACCCACAAAGATAGTCGGAGCCGGACGCACCGATACCGGAGTCAACGCCCGGATGATGATAGCCCATTTCGATTCGCCCGAAATTGCCGACAAGACAGCTGCCGTAGGCAGACTCAATGCGATTGTCGGACGCGATATCGCCATTCATTCCATCAACGAGGTTAATAGCGATGCTCATGCACGCTTCGATGCAACATCACGCACCTACCGCTACTTTATCACCACACGCAAGTCTCCGTTTTTCCATACACTCTCATGGCAAACGTCTCAACCCCTTGACTTTGAAGTCATGAACCGCGCTGCCGAAATGTTGCTGGACGTGGAAGACTTCACATCATTTGCAAAACTTCACACAGACAACAAGACAAATATCTGCCACGTCAGCCACGCCCGATGGGAACCGGTGGAATGCATTGAAGGAGCGTATGTGTTCATCATCACTGCCGATCGGTTTTTACGTAACATGGTAAGAGCCGTTGTCGGTACGCTTGTTGATGTTGGCCGCGGAAAGCTGACGGTCGATGACTTTCGAAAGATAATCGAAGCGCGTGACCGATGCTCTGCAGGGACATCCATGCCGGGACACGCCCTATATCTTTGGGACATCACCTATCCCTACTACCATCCTGAAAGTTTCTGATTCTGACGTTCTCCTATCCCAGAACCACATCAAGAACCATCATCAAGGCGAATCCTACCGCAAAACCAATTGTCCCAAGATTGGAATGGCTACCCTCTTGCGTTTCCGGAATCAGTTCCTCAACAACCACATAAAGCATTGCCCCGGCTGCAAATGCAAGCATATATGGCAAAACAGGCGCAATCATCGATGCAAACAGCATTGTCAGAACTGCCGCAACAGGCTCTACCGCACCGCTCAGCATACCGAGCGTAAATGACCGATGACGCGACATTCCACCAGCACGCATAGGCATCGAGACAATAGCTCCTTCAGGGAAATTCTGTATTGCAATGCCGATCGACAACGCCAATGCCGCAGCCATCGTAATATAGCCCGACTGCTCCATAGCAGCCGCCAAAGTGACACCAACAGCCATTCCTTCAGGGATATTATGGAGCGTAACAGCCAACGTCAGTTTAGCAGTTCGCGATAACCGGCTTCGCGGGCCCTCGCTTTCAGAATCCATCATGTGCTGGTGAGGAGTCAGACGGTCAAGCAACAATAGAAAAGCCATGCCTGACAGGAAACCGATCACTGCCGGGAACACACGGCCAAATCCATCCGCATCCGAGATATCCATAGCAGGAATGAGAAGCGACCATACCGATGCCGCCACCATAACCCCAGAAGCAAAACCGATCAGCGTCTTCTGCACGCTCCGCGGCATCGCTTCCTTTGTCAGAAAGACACAGGCAGCACCAATCGTTGTCCCGACAAAGGGCAACATCAGTCCTACAATTATGGGCAACATTCCATCCACTGCCAACATTATTTGTTTTGACAATCAGGGCATATACCCTTGACCATGTATGTCACTGAATGAACATCAAAACCGGCGGGAAGGTTCACCAAAGGCACAGGCAATGATTCAAGACAGAGTGTTCGCCCGCAATGCTCACAATGAAAATGGATATGCATATCTGAAACCGAACATTGCCCTTCGCTGCGACATGTCTCATATTTCATCGATCCGCTTCCATCTTCAACACTGTGAATCAGATCATGAGCCAAGAATAGATTCAGAACACGAAAAATACTCGATTTGTCAAGAGTCTGAATATCGGCCACCAGTTCTGTAAGGCTCAACGGATTGCGAGCAGAAGAGATCGCCCGATAGACCAAAATACGGTTGGATGTCGGCTTAACGCCTTTTCGCATCAGCGCATGCTCTATATCATGAATATCCATATCTTTTTCTCAATACATTTTCCACAAAGTTACAGATTCAAAATTGGATGGGCAAATACTTTATCCAACCGCCCATCGGGATTTTTTGGAGAATCCGCATATTTGGATTATCTTTGCATCACGCAAATGCAAGCGCAACAAAGGGGTGCCTGCGGCATACAGCGACCATGCGGATGCCAATGGCTGAGAGCATACTCTTCGAACCTGATACGGTTAGCACCGGCGCAGGGATTGTTTACACAACTTTATCCTCCATCCACCGATACTACCCCAACCGTCAGGCTTTCGGATCGCTCCGCGCCCCGGATATTAAGTTGCGCCGCTCTAAAAGCGCTGACTATATGAAACGCTATATCCCCATACTGACCGTTGCCGGATCTGATTCATCCGGCGGAGCAGGCATCCAGGCCGACATCAAGACAATATCGGCAATCGGATGCTATGCAATGAGCGCCATAACAGCTATAACTTCGCAAAACACCACCGGAGTGCGCTCAATCCAAGGCATCAACCCACAGATTGTTTCCGATCAGATCGATATGGTTTATGAGGATATTCCTCCTATGGCTGTAAAAACAGGCATGCTGTATGACCGTGCGGTGGTAGAAGCTGTCAGCAAAGCATTAGCGCGTCACAACGTCAGGAATCTGGTCGTCGATCCGGTAATGGTGTCCTCATCAGGGTCGCTGCTGATTGAGCGCGACGCCGTCAGGGTTATGATAGATCAACTGTTCCCGCTGGCAAAACTCGTCACACCGAACCGCAATGAAGCCAAAGAACTCACCGCCGAAACCGATCCGATGAAGCAAGCATTGAAACTTCGCGATATGGGATGTCGCAATATCCTGCTTAAAGGCGGAGATACCGACCGCACAGATATAAAAATCGACTATCTCTTTCTTGAGGGCGAAGAAGATCTGATTACGCTGACTGCCGATGCTGTGCAGACAAACAACACACATGGAACAGGCTGTACGCTCTCGGCCGCGATATCCACCTATCTGGCTCTGGGCTTTGACCTGACCGATGCTTCGATGCGTGGCAAACTGTTTGTCACTCGCGCACTGCAAACCGGAGCGCGTGTCGCTATCGGGCGCGGAC
Source organism: uncultured Bacteroides sp. (assembly GCA_964438665.1). Taxonomy (GTDB): domain Bacteria; phylum Bacteroidota; class Bacteroidia; order Bacteroidales; family Muribaculaceae; genus Paramuribaculum. The sequence continues at coordinate 2,661 of CAYTLU010000172.1, read as the reverse complement.
ATGGCCCGGCAAACCATCTGTTCAGCCCACGCCACATGAAATATATAACTAAATACACTGATCATGATTGTGAAGATTAACGATACAACACTAGAGTTGCCCGACAACTCCACCCTGGCCGATGCCCTCTCAGCAAAGGCGATCGGCACAGCCGGAATTGCCATAGCCGTCAACTCGACAGTTGTTCCCAAAGATGACTATGCTACCCGAATGCTCTTCGATGGCGACACAATATTAATAATACGCGCATTCTACGGCGGATAATGAAATCATCTCCACTACGCATATTCATAACGCCGGAAGAGATTGAAGATAACGAGGCCGCGCGTATCTGCCATCTGCTCCGAAGCGGGAAATGGGACATCGCTCATCTGCGACATCCCTACGCATCGCTGCGCGACATGCGAAATTTGATTGAAGCCATACCGCAGCAACTTCACCATTGTCTGCGCATACATGGGCATATGCACCTCGCTGCCGAATTCAACCTGGGAGGGCTGCATCTCAACCGCCGATGCCCCACGCCTCCGTCGTTCTATAACGGACCGATAAGCCGCTCCTGCCACTCGCTTGATGAAGTCATGGTCTCGACCGACTGCGACTATGTCACTCTAAGCCCCATCTTCGACAGCATATCCAAGCAAAACTACCATGCCGGCTTCTCCCACGAAGAGCTGATACGCATAAACGATATTGCCACGCCACATGTTATAGCATTAGGCGGCATCACACCGCAACGCCTCTCGTTGCTCAACGAATACAACTTCGCCGGCTATGCCGTCAAAGGCGCAATCGACCGGTTTTAACACATAATTCATAGCAATGTTACAGTTCATAACCAACGAATCAGACAAATATTCCATAGCAGAAGAAGTGCAGATGGCAATCGAAGGCGGTTGCCGATGGATTCAACTCCGCATGAAAGACGCGACTGATGAAGAAGTACGCGAGACCGCATTGGAACTTATCCCCATGTGTAAGGAAACCGATACATTTCTTATCATTGACGACCGTGTCAACGTGGTCAATGACCTTAAAGTATCAGGCGTGCATCTTGGGAAAGATGACATGGATCCGCTGGAAGCCCGCGAACTGCTCGGCCCGCATGCGATCATCGGCATCACGGCCAACACCGCCGCCGACATAATCAAATACAAAGGAAAAGACATAGACTATGTGGGCGTAGGTCCGTTCCGCTTCACCACGACAAAAAAGAATCTCGCTCCCGAACTCGGGCTCGATGGCTACAAAGCGATTGTCAACGAAGTCAGGGCTGCCGGCATAGAACTGCCATTGGTTGCAATCGGCGGAATCACGATTGACGACATTGAGCCTCTGATGGCAACGGGCATTCAGGGTATAGCCATGTCCGGAGCTATAATCAAGGCTTCCGATCCAATGCTCTACACATCAAAAGTAATGAAACGTCTGATGGGAGAAAACATCTAGACACAACCACATAAACAATTCTTATAAAAATGAATGATATATTGAACATCGGAGGTCGCGACTTTACATCTCGTCTATTTGTTGGGACAGGAAAATTCGCCTCCAACCGACTTATGCTTGACAGCATTATCGCCTCGGAATCTGAAATGATAACGGTTGCCATGAAGCGAATCGACATGCAGCATGAAGAAGATGACGACATGCTTCGCCACATAAACCGCGATCACGTTCAGTTTCTGCCAAACACATCCGGCGTGCGCAACGCAGACGAAGCTGTAATTGCAGCCCGACTGGCACGCGAATGTTTCAGAACCGATTTCATCAAACTCGAAATCCATCCTGATCCCAAATACCTCCTGCCCGACCCTATTGAAACGCTCAAAGCCACCGAAATTCTTGCAAAAGAGGGGTTCAAAGTGCTTCCTTATATCCAGGCCGATCCGGTTCTGTGCAAACGGCTTGAAGATGTCGGAACTGCGGCAGTGATGCCTCTTGGTGCGCCAATCGGGACCAATAAAGGGCTTAAGACGCGTGATCTGCTTGAAATCATAATCGCAGAGAGCCGTGTGCCGGTGGTTATTGACGCCGGTCTTGGAGCGCCCTCACATGCCAGCGAAGCCATGGAAATGGGAGCTGACGCAGTGCTTGTCAACACAGCTATAGCCGTAGCCGGCAATCCTGTTGAAATGGCGGTTGCATTCAAACTGGCTGTCGAAGCCGGACGCAAAGCCTATCTGGCCGGACTTGGAACTGTCAGCTCGTCAGCCATCGCCACCAGTCCCCTAACCTCTTTTCTCGACTAAAAAGCCTACAAACCAACTATCACATTCCGACAATGACAATTGAAAACATTGACGTAAACAGCTATCCCGGATCAGAAAAAATCCATATAAACGGAGTGCTGCACCCAATAAAAGTGGCAATGCGCCAAATCAACCTGCCTCCTACCGTAAAAATCGCAAACGGTGAACGACAGACTACACAAAACGCTCCGGTAACGGTCTATGACACCAGTGGTGTCTATACAGATCCGACCGTCAAGACCGACATCAACCTTGGCATTCCTCGTCTGCGTGAAGAATGGATCGCCAAGCGAGACGATCTTGAACAATTGCCCGCAATCACTTCTGAATACGGCCGCATGCGCGAAGCCGACAAATCGCTCGACTCCATCCGTTTTAGCCACCGCTACGCGCCGCGCCGCGCCAAGGC
>CAYTLU010000171.1:0-2467 GCA_964438665.1 uncultured Bacteroides sp. | reverse complement strand
GGAACTTTATCGACTGCGGCCTTTACAGAACTGAAAAAGATGAATTTCTTGATCTCTTTGTGCTTCAAGAAATAATCAAAGATCTTTTTAGTCAAGTCGGTGTTAACCTTAAAATACACCTCGGCAGCAGACTTATTCCTTGTGTCATGAGCTTTGCCGGCAAGATGGATAATAGCATCAACCTGCGGCAACTGGTCATTATCCATAATCTCCCAAGAGTATGTTTTCACAACACCCTTCTTCTCTAGAGCGACAATGTCAAGGCCATAAATCGTATTGCCGTCTTTAAGGGCAGACACAAGATTAGAACCCACGAATCCGTGGATACCGGTTATCAATATGTTCATGTGAAATATTAAAGTTGACTGATTAGGTTGCAATATTGTTTGGTAACAATATCCTTGGAGTATTTATCTTTGATTTCAGCAAGACCTTTTACCCCCATCTCTTTTAATTGCTTCGGTTTTACAGAATCAAGCCACTTGCAAATTTCAGCAGCCTTTGAGTTTACATCTTCGGCTGTGATAATCTTGGCACAGCCAATGTTTTTGAGGAAGTTGACGATAGGTGTATTGTCCGGAGAACAAACCAATAAAGGCTTTGCACTGGCCATGATGGTATATACTTTCGAGGGGAATCCCTGAGCAGCAATCCTTGGTTCCATGAATATGTATTGAATATCCGAGAACGCAATAATCTCCGGCATCAGTTCTCGTAGTTGGTATGGCAACAAATGGACATTGTCAAGATTAAATACCTTAATCTTATCTGCCACATAATCACGCATCACTCCTTCCCCTATCACATAGTAATCAATCGGCTTGCCTTTGGTTCGTTTAGCAACTTCTATGAGTGTTTCCCATTCTTGAGCCATGCCTATGTTGCCGGCATAAAGCAACTTTAGATGGTCATTCTCAATAAATATTGTTTTATCAAGATGCGACGTGTCACTTATAGGTCGATATATCTCGGTATCAACAAAATTGGGAATAATATGAAGTTTACTTGGGTCTTTAAATCGGCCTACTATCGTATTATGGAAAATATCATCTATAGTTGTGATGGCGGCTGAATTATTGTAAATGTAGTATTCCATCCTGCTCAGCACCTTAAATATTAAACCGGAATTCTTTCCAAGAATATCAGGATATACCTCTTGAACGTTGTATATGACTTTCGCTCCTTTTAGTTTTCCAAGCCAAAGATTAACCAACCCGATTGTCAATGGAGGCGACGGAGACAGTATCACATCGACATTCTTGATAAATAGTGCAGAAATGAAAGAAATAATGTGCCAATAAACAAATCCCAATAACCGTAAAGCAGTTGATTTGAATTTCTTTTGAGGCACATGATATACGGTAATTCCTTTATAATTACTTTTTTTCAAAAAGCCCCACACTTTCCATTTCAATGGTTGCTTTTTCAATTGAGCTTCAACTCTGTTATAGTGAGGTGTGGTTGTAAGAACTACGACCTCATGACCGGCATTTTTAAGAGCTGTTGCGATGTCTCCATACAGATAGCCTGTAGAAACACCGTCGGGATTGAACACTATACTATGAATGAGAACTTTACATTCCATAGATTAAAACTTGCGCCACACCATTTTGTTGACGACTCCGGTGTAGGACTGGATGATTTTGACGATTTTGGTGGAGACGTTGGTGTCGGTGTAGTTGGGCACGGGGAGGCCGAGGTGGCCGTTGCGGTTCATCTCGACGGCTACGTCGACGGCTTGGAGCAGGCTGTGTTCGTCGATGCCGGCGAGGATGAAGTCGCCTTTGTCGAGGGCTTCGGGGCGCTCGGTGGAGGTGCGGATGCAAACGGCGGCGATTGGCTTGCCGATTGATAGGAAGAAGCTCGATTCTTCGGGCAACGTGCCAGAATCGCTGACCACGGCGAATGAATTCATCTGCAAATTATTGTAGTCATGGAAGCCAAGCGGTTCGTGTGCGATGACGCGACGGTCGAGTTTAAAGCCGGATGCTTTGAGACGTTTGCGGCTGCGCGGATGGCAACTGTAGAGTATCGGCATGTCGTATTTCTCAGCCATGGCGTTGATGGCGTTGAAGAGCGACAGAAAATTCTTCTCCGTGTCGATGTTCTCCTCGCGGTGAGCGGACAACAGGATATATTTGCCCTTTTCGAGTCCGAGGCGAGTGAGGATGTCGGAGGCTTCGATGTCGGCGAGGTTGTTGTGCAGCACCTCTGCCATAGGCGAGCCGCTGACGTAGGTGCGCTGCAGGGCAACGTTCGAGGCATTCAGATAGCGGCGAGCGTGTTCCGAGTAGCAGATGTTCACGTCGCTAATGATGTCGACGATGCGGCGGTTGGTCTCCTCGGGCAGGCACTCGTCGAAGCAGCGGTTGCCGGCCTCCATGTGGAAGATCGGAATGTGGAGCCGCTTGGCGCCAATAACTGAAAGGCAGGAGTTTGTATCGCCAAGGACAAGCACCGCATCGGG
>CAYTLU010000170.1:0-2180 GCA_964438665.1 uncultured Bacteroides sp. | reverse complement strand
TGGACGTTGGCGACGATTGAGTTGATGATGGCAGTCGCGCAAAATGATATTGACCGGCTGAAAGAGGCATACAAGCCCATAAAGGAGTCGAGCGGGAATTTAACAAAGACACAGTTGCAACTGCTTGAGGAGTACCGCCATTACCTTGAGCCGGAGTCGCCGCAGCAGGAAACCGACAGAACTGAATCCTACGCTTTCGTTCCGCATAATGCTCAAAAACGAAGATACATAGCGGCTCAAGCACGACGAATGCATCAACGGCATAATTAATTGATCGAGATTAACTTCCGGATGGCGGTAGCGACCCTATATGCAGTGGAAACAATTTACTATATTCGACTTCAGCTGGCACAGATGTTATCGGGGAAGAAAGGACTTGAGGTGTGGATGCAGACGGCGCAGTTGAGAAGCGTCTTGGCTTAATCCCTCAATCCAACATGAAGTACCAGACAGAGACCGAGGAAAAGATATATATAGATGGATATGGTGAAAGGAATGGTATTCTTTATGCGGTAGAAGTAAAGATGTCAAGATTAGAGGGTTAGATGGGATAGGTAGATAGGGGTATAGCCCTACTTCGGCGAATATTGTCATTCATATACATTGACCAATCAAAAATAAAAGCCCTGCTTGTCATTGTAGTTTTGAATTAGACGACTGAAATCGGGAATAAAATTAATACGTCAGTGATATTGCCCCATTTGTGGATTGCTTGGTAGAGAAATAGAAAAAGTAGAGAACATAGAAAAATTGACTTATTATGAAGGGTATTGTTCTTGCGGGTGGCTCCGGTACGAGGTTGTATCCAATCACTAAAGGTGTATCGAAACAGATGTTGCCGATTTACGATAAGCCGATGGTTTATTATCCAATATCGACGCTTATGCTGGCTGGGATTCGGGATATTCTTATAATCTCCACGCCGAGAGATTTACCTATGTTTCAGGAACTATTAGGTGATGGCAGCAATTTTGGCGTGAGGTTTTCTTACAAGGTGCAGCTTTCGCCTGATGGCCTTGCACAAGCTTTTATTCTTGGAGAGGAATTCATTGGAGACGATGCGGCATGTCTTATTCTTGGTGATAATATCTTTCACGGCAGTTATTTTATACCTAAACTTGAAGCAGCTATCCAAGATGCGGAAAAGAATAATAAAGCAACGGTTTTCGGATATTGGGTCAAGGATCCAGAAAGATACGGTGTCGCGGAGTTTGATGAAAAAGGGAAGTGTATATCCATAGAGGAGAAGCCACAACACCCCAAGTCAAACCATGCTGTTGTCGGGCTGTATTTTTACCCTCATAATGTTGTGGAAAAAGCAAAACAGATAAAGCCATCAGCGCGTGGTGAACTGGAGATAACAACCTTAAACCAAGTTTATCTTGAGGAAGATAATTTAAATATCCAACTATTAGGACGAGGTTTTACATGGCTTGACACAGGTACGCATGAGTCTCTTTTTGAGGCTTCTGCATATATTGAAGCCATAGAGAAACGACAAGGACTGAAAGTAGGCTGTCTTGAAGGAATAGCATATCGTAAGGGTTGGATTACGGAAGATAAAATTCGAGAGGTCGCACAACCGATGCTGAAGAATGAGTATGGTCAATACCTCATCCAAGTAATAGATGAAGTCAACCGTAAAAGAGCGAAGAAATCTCATGAAGCGTAACATTCTCATCACGGGTGGAGCTGGATTCATCGGTTCTCATGTCGTCAGGCTGTTTGTAAACAAATATCCAGATTATCATATCGTCAATCTTGATAAATTGACATACGCCGGCAACCTTGCCAATCTGAAAGACATCGAGGACAGACCGAATTACACCTTCGTCAAGGCCGACATTGCCGACTTTGATGAGATGCGCCGAGTTATCAGCGATTGCAAGATTGACGGAATTATCCACCTCGCGGCTGAAAGTCATGTTGACCGCTCAATCAAAGACCCGTTCACCTTTGCCCGCACCAATGTGATGGGTACGCTGTCGTTATTGCAGGCGGCAAAAGAATATTGGGAGTCATTGCCCGAAAAATATGATGGCAAACGTTTCTACCATATCTCGACCGACGAAGTATATGGCGCATTGGAGTTGACAAATCCGGAAGGCATAGAGTCGCCGTTTACAACGGCTGCTTCGTCAGAACATCACCATGCCTACGGCACCGAGTTTTTCCTCGAA
>CAYTLU010000169.1:0-4571 GCA_964438665.1 uncultured Bacteroides sp. | reverse complement strand
CCGTTATGCCACAACAAATCACGCTCGTCCTTACGCCCCAAAAGGCCGCCCAGGAGCAGGTTTACACCGCTTTGGCCGCCCGAAAATTGGGCATCCGACAGAGCGACATCGCCCTTATACGCATCCTCAAACGTTCGATCGACGCCCGCAAACGACAGCCCGAAGTCAACCTTACACTCGAAATCTACGTCGACCAAGAACCGCAGCCCAAACCCGTACATTTCGACTATCCGGACGTCAGTCACGGTACTGAAGTCGTCATCGTGGGGTCGGGGCCCGCGGGGCTTTTCTGCGCGCTGCGGCTTATGGAGGCGGGGTTTCGGCCGATCCTGCTCGAGCGGGGCAAGGAGGTGCTGGCCCGCAAGCAGGATATTGCCCTAATCAACCGCAACGCCGGTCTTGATCCCGACTCGAACTACGCTTTCGGCGAAGGTGGCGCGGGGACGTTTTCGGACGGCAAGCTCTTCACGCGCAGCAAGAAACGCGGCGACTACAATCGGGCATTGCAGGCGTTGGTCTTCCACGGTGCGGCGCCCGAAATTCTCTACGAGGCCCATCCCCATATCGGCACGGACAAGCTGCCGCGCATTATCTCGAATATCTGCCGGACGATCACGGCATCGGGCGGCGTGGTGCAGTTCGGCTGCAAGGTGACCGACCTCGTGATGCGCGACGGCCGCGTCGTGGGGGTCGAAGCCGACGGGCAGCGGATCGAGGGGGCGGCGGTGGTATTGGCCACGGGTCACTCGGCACGCGACATCTACGAACTGCTACACCGCCGCGGGATTCGGTTGGAGGCCAAGGCCTTTGCGATGGGCGTGCGTATCGAGCACCCGCAGGCCTTGATCGACCGCATCCAGTACCACTGTCCCGAGCGCGGGGAGTATCTGCCGGCGGCGGCCTATTCGCTTGTGTGTCAGACGGGCGGACGCGGTGTCTACTCGTTCTGCATGTGCCCGGGCGGCTTTATCGTGCCCGCATCGACAGCGGGCGAGCAGTCGGTGGTCAACGGCATGTCGCCCAGCGGCCGCACCTCGCCCTTTGCCAATTCGGGTTTGGTGACGGAGGTGCGGACAGAGGATTTCGCCCACTTGCAAAGCCAGTGGGGCGCGCTGGCGGGGATGAAGTTCCAGGAGGAGCTCGAGCTTTTGGCACGTCGCGAAGGCGGCGAGGGTCAGGTAGCTCCGGCGCAGCGTGTGACCGATTTTGTGGCTGCACGGGCCAGCGCTACCCTGCCCCGCACCTCCTACATTCCCGGGATCACGCCCTCGCGGCTCGACCGCTGGCTGCCGCAGTTTATCGGTCAAAGTCTGCGCAACGGAATTGAGATCTTCGGACGGCGGATGCGCGGATTCCTTACGGACGAGGCGATGGTCGCGGGCGTGGAGTCGCGCACCTCGACCCCTGTGCGCATACCACGCGACCCACTGACACTGATGCACCCCGAAACCGAGGGTCTCTTTCCCGCAGGCGAAGGGGCGGGTTATGCGGGCGGTATCATTTCGGCGGCATTGGACGGCGAACGCATCGCCGAAGCCGTGGCGCGTTACTTGAAGTAACGCGGGATTGAAAAATTTGAAAAATTTATTCTGCCGGTGTAGAAATCTCATGAAGTTTTGCTACCTTTGAAGCAAAACTTCATCGCATAGCAATGTCTGCAACAGCAATAGTAATTACAACAATCGGAGTTATTGGCAGCTAATCGCTATCTATGACGTTTGCCATCGTTTATATAATCGTTACCTTATGAAACCTCTTACTCAATTAATGAATGAGTTAGCCGACAAAAACACGACATTAAAAAGGCAGAAGAATATACTACACGAATTTCAAAAAGTATTAGCGTCTTCAGGTATTATTATTTCAAATGAATATATTAATGCCTTCTGCGCAGATGGTCGTGGTAAATTCAATATCTTTAGAGATATTTGCACACAAAATAGCATAGAGCCAACGCGCGAATTATGTGTGCAGATGCTTGGTTCTGACGATGCACAGTTTCGCAAAGAATGGAGTAAAAAACAAGTTGCTACTAAACCAATAAATAATGAAGCCACAGCTGAGAATACTGTTGCTTATATTCCTGCTCAATCTGATGCTAAAGTTGAGAATTGCTCACAAGTCGTTTATTTTTCGGCTCTTTTAGCATCAAAATATCCCGACACTTGCAAACGATTGACTGATATTCTGGACAAGCACAACATTACCTACAAATTCCTCGAAGGTACAAAAGATATTTGGTGCCGCGATTATATGCCAGTCCAGAATGCCGAGGGTGAACTTATTCAGTTCAGATACGACCCTTCTTATTTGAATGGGAATCCCGAATATGAGGCTTCTCGTTCCGATGTTCGCCATGTTAATGAAGTCAATGGCTTAACCCCCATATTCTCCGACATAAATCTTGATGGTGGCAACGTTGTTATGTTTGGCAACAAAGCCCTCATTACAGACCGCGTTTTTTCGGAAAATCCAACATGGGACAAAGAACAATTGCGATCAGAGCTTACAAAACTTCTTAAATGCGAAATCATAATTATCCCTGCTTACAAAGTCATTTATGATTTCACAGGACACGCTGATGGTATGATGCGTTTTGTTGACAACAACACTGTACTTGTCAACAATATTGAACAAGACTTGAAATATATGAGAGATAGGATTATCGAAAGCCTTAATAATGCCAACCTTAAATTTATAAACTTCCCTTGGTTCGAGCATAAGATAAAAGGGAACAAAGACCATGCAATTGGCATATACCTCAATTACTTAGAGGTGGGAAATCTTATTGTTATGCCTGTATTCGGAGTTTCTGGCAATAAGGATGCCGAGGCTTTGGCAAAACTAAAAGAAGTTTTTCCGAACAAAAACATTGAAACAATCGATTACAACGACATTGCCTTGACTGGCGGCATATTAAATTGCACAACATGGATTGTGAGAAAACGTAATCTTATGTAACTACAATTATTAAACTCATAATTATCATCATGACTAAAAAGTTTATAAAGTGGCTGATGCTATTTCTTGTGTCATTCACAAGTCTCGAATTAACAGCTCAAACAGTTGAAGCAGAGTTGCAAGAGTACTTCTATCCTTTTGCAAAATTTTCATATGTGATGACACCAAATGCAGAAAAACCTCGTTTGGTAGCGACTTACAGCCTATTGAATGGCAATATCCTAACTAAAGTCATAGAAAAAATTAATGGATATTCGTTCGAAAAGATGGCAGAAGAAGCTTATAAATTGACAATGGATGAAGACAGACAGGCTATTGTCAGCACGCAACAAATAATTCATAATGTAATGTTTACACGCCGAACTTCGGACAGAATAACGATGTTTCTGCTACCCAAAGATAGTAAATCTGTTAGTTGGACAGAGACAGTAAATGGAGAAACATCAAACTATTCTGCGAAATTTGTTTATATATCCTTTACTTTCGAGGGAGAAAAACTCTATCGGAAAGCCGTAAAAATTGAGAAGACAACTCCATTAGATAAATCCTCCTCAGTTAAGGAATGGTCTTATTGGGTAAAAGGATTAAGTCGTTTAGCGACTTATGGATATTGGAGAGACCCGAAAAATGTCACCTGCGTTGACAAATCTGTAAATATTGACTTGGATGACCCTATCACCGAGATTTCAGAAGCTGAATATGAGAGCAAGTAACGAATATTCACTTTTCATCGTTGGAACATATCGCTAATATTAAACTATAAAATCCCAATGAAAGACGTAATATGCACATAATCCTATTATAAATCAGAGTTTTATAGTTTAATTATCTATGCAAAGGTGGAATATATTCGAAAAATAATCACTGCTGACCATCAGTTAATTATAGCATATTACGCCAAATTGAGTGATTTTATAGTTTAAAGGAAAGAGGATGTGTCTCACTTGTTGTGATTCACATCCACCGGCTTTTACCTTAGCATTGGAATTCTACATTCTTAAATAATAATAATAGCGGTCCTTTACGACATTGTTGTGCTTTCTGTTCTTCGCGATAGCGGTGAAGAGCCTCTTCTATGGTCAAACCGGGATTGTGTGCGATTCATCGTGCGCTGTTCGGCGGTCTGTACGACTTTGCCGGTCAGGTGCGCACGCTCAACATCGCAAAGGGTAATTTTCGCTTTGCAAACGCCCTCTACCTTAACGAGGCATTGGCGGCTATCGAGCGAATGCCGGAAACGACCTACGAGCAGATCATCGCCAAATACGTCGAGATGAACGTCGCCCACCCGTTTATGGAGGGCAACGGACGTGCGACCCGCATTTGGCTCGATATGATTCTGAAAAAGCGGCTGGGCCGTGTAGTGGACTGGAAGCAGATCGACAAAGACAAGTATCTGCAAGCGATGGAACGTAGCCCGATAAACGATTTGGAGTTGCGCGTGTTGTTGCAACCGGCCTTGACCGACCGGGTAAATGACCGCGAGATTATATTCAAGGGAATTACCCAATCCTACTACTATGAAGGTTACGAAGGGTAGTTGACGGTTGTCGCTTTTGGTGCTCCGTTTGTCGGCGATGGCGAGATAAAATTTGCCAACTCGAAAAAAA
>CAYTLU010000168.1:0-4888 GCA_964438665.1 uncultured Bacteroides sp. | reverse complement strand
AGCATGGCGCAGCATCCGACGCCCTGCGCGTAGCCGAAAAAGAGACGTTTCCCGTGATCCAATTGCCAGGCTTCGGGGAAACGGCGCATTTCCGAATCGGCGAATCGGCGGGCATAGGTTTTCGTGGATTTTTGTTTGCCGGCGGTTGTTTCGGTGGTAGTGGTTGTTTCGGTTGCGGTGGTGAGCGTCGTTGGATCGGTGTTTTTTACAGTTTCGGCCCCTGCCGGCAGAGATGCGGCCAGCAGCAAGGCGAACGTGCAGAAGCGAATTCGTTTCATGGTCATTTAAGCAAGTAGTTCAATTGTTTTTGATTCGTCTCAACAAATATACGAAAAACTCGCGAAAAAAAACAGAAAATTGGAAAATAATACAATTCGTTGGCGAATCGTTGTCCTTAAGAAGGTTGCAGAGGCCTGGATTCATAGGCAGATACCCGTTGGTTGAACTCGTTGGTTGAGTTAAAACAGCGCATATTTTATCTGCCCGATCGGACGATGATTCGTAAAGTTGACGTATTGCGTGAAGGTCATTGTCGCGATTTTGCCGGTTATTCGCGTGAAAACACCGGCTATTTCACAGACAGCATGGAGCTTATACCCATAATAGTACATTCCTTGCGAGGTGCAGTATCCCCGGTCGGGAGCGTCATCGGTATTGTCACACCCCATTGTGCAACGTTTCGCCCTTGCCTTCCGGCATACCTTGATCGGGTTGGAATCAATGCAGAATACATCTTCGGAGCCATTGATTGCTGCGGCTACATCCTTTCAAAGTATTATTAAAAACTTTGCAGAATTCATCTGCCCGTACAAAAAATCTGTAATTTTGTCTTCGGCGGGCATAGCGATATGAGTATTTTTGAATTTTAACACCTTAAATTTAATGTTCGCGCTGCTAATAACTGAACTATCAACCACTTATTTTTCATCGAACTCACGTTAATAATTATACAATAACGGCAATAATTATACAATAACGGCACTTTTCCGCCTAATATTATTACCGAAAAAAACTTTTTATTATATAATGAAGTTGATCTAAACGTTTTTTTTGTATCTTTGCGCTGTAATTACAACTGTCTTTACAGACAAAATTAAATGATAATATATGAAAAAGCTGACCCTAATTTTGGTTTGTTGTTTCATGCAGCTTTCTATGTTTGCGCAAGACAATAAGCGTTTGCGAATCGCCGTCTTTGACCCTGCATCATCGGGAACTTCTATTGACGAAGGGACTAAAATCGCTGTGCGTGAAATAATTAGCTCGACTATTGTTAATACCGGCAAGTATAACATCGTAGAGCGCTCGCTACTTGAAAAAGTCATGCAGGAGCAGCAGTTTACAAATTCTGGAGCCGTTGACGATTTACAAGCGACAGAGGTTGGTAAATTAGCAGGCGCAAATAAAATAGTTTTGTCTGTAGTTACTTTGACGGGTGGACGAAATATGGTGTCGGTAAAGATAATTGATGTTAAAACAGCAAGTGTAGAGCGCCAAAAAGTAAAAGTAGTCACCTCCGGGGAATTGTTAAATGTAGTAGAACCTCTTACATTGGAGATGTTGGATTTTTCGCCATCAAAATCTACGCCTATCGTTACAGCATCAGCTCCTGTGCAGAATCCTGCCCCAAGCACATATCAAACCATATCTATACTGCAATCACAAAGCGTTCCTAACGGGGATGTCTTTTTTTATGGTGTTGATTTCTCTGCGGTTAAACTTTATGGCGCGAGAGAATCAAATGACAACTTTGCAAAAGCATTTACCGGTATCAATGTGATTTTTGTAGCTGAATCCAAAAAATTCAACCTCCAGGGACTAACAAACAAAAATGTCCCCAATTATCCTCTGCCGGCTCATGAGCGAAATAGCAGTATCTCGTGGTCTGACATTCGAACAAATAATCCTTCGCCTCAAAAGGTGTCTGTGGAAAATATCATTAAGTCTTATAGATTGCCTCATCAAAGCGGTAAAGGTATTGTTCTAATAGCGTGGGTTCTTAACAAGCCTAAAGGCACGGCAACATACGAACTTGTGGTTTTCGACATTAAAACCAGGAAAATTCTATATAATGCCGAGGCTACAGGTGAAGCCGGGGGCGCTGGTCTGAGAAACTATTGGGCTAATTCGGTATACGACATCACTATGGATAAAAAATTAAGGAAGGAAGTTTCGGCAATTTTTTAACTGATTGAAACATTAACCACGTATAACATAATTACTAAAACAAAAAAAAATGATGAAAAAATTATTTGTAACTGCTTTTATTGCAGTAATGTTCAGCGTAAATGCTTTTGCTAAAGGTGGTGCCCCTATCGTCGTTACGTCGGGAAGCCTTGCATTCATTAAGGCTGGTGGTACGGCTACCGTAGTTTACGATTATTCTAATCTGAAAGTCGCAGGCGTTCCTCTAAATGATTATCTGGCGCTCAAGGATGATAAATTCCGCAGTGACTGGGAATATGTTATAGTACCGTCAGTGGAGACTTTGTTCGCAGCGCATATTTCCGGAACTTTGAATAAGGGTAATTTTACAGCATCTACAGGAGGCGATGTGCAGACTGATTATAATATGGTGCTGAAGCTGACTGAACTCGATTTGGGCAATGTGAGCGGCGTATTTAATCCGTTCGCTGGCGTGAAAGGAGGCGGTGCAATCATTTCCGGAACGATTGAATTTGTGGACAACAAGACGGGTAAAATTATTTGCGTAGTCAATTTCAATAAGGTAAAAGGTATAAATGGTATTTCCGATAAAGACCGCTGGACTAGCGCATATTTTTATCTCGCCAGGGGAATGCAGAAGATTGTGAAAAAGAGCAAATAAAGATTCGCGTGCTTACTGGGCACGGCCAATAAGGACAGATTAAATGGAGAAACTTATTTATAAAGTCTCAAAAAGGCTTTCGTTAGATACGGTAGAGAAAATAATATTTTCCGATTGCCATATAAAACTTGAAGACGCAGAAAGAACGGAAGTAGATAAATGCTTCCTCTTTTTGAAAGAGTTTTCGCAGGATAAGGTTATCTATGGGATCAACACCGGATTTGGACCAATGGCCCAGTGGCGCATCGAAGACTCGCACCTGAAGGAACTGCAATACAATATAATCCGCAGCCATTCAACGGGTGCAGGCAATCCGCTGCCGACCGTATATGTACGAGCCGCTATGCTTGCGCGTTTGATGACTTTTATGCAGGCTCATTCAGGCGTTAATATTCAAGTATGCGACCTGCTTGCCGAGTTCCTGAACAATGGGATATATCCTGTTGTTCCGGAACACGGCAGCGTCGGCGCGAGTGGCGACTTGGTTCAGCTGGCCCATCTTGCACTAACACTAATCGGTGAAGGCGAAGTGTTTTACAAAGGTGAGCGACGCAATACCGGCGAGGTATTTTCTGAACTCGGTCTGCAACCTCTTAAAATGCACATCCGTGAAGGTTTGGCGGTTACAAACGGCACGGCTTTTATGACCGGTATCGGACTGGTCAATTTAACGCTGGCGAAAAGACTGTTCGACTATGCCGTGAGAGCGTCTGTTATGATGAACGAAATCGCTTCGTCATACGATGATTTTATGTCGGAAACATTGAACGGGCTGAAACTGCACGACGGACAGCAATGCGTAGCGGCTCAGATGCGTGAAATCGCAGCAGGCAGCCGGGCGCTTCGCAATCGTGAAGAGGAGTTGTACCGGCAGCGCACCGACGACGAGGTGTTCGAACACAAGGTGCAGCCCTACTATTCGTTGCGCTGCATACCTCAAATTCTCGGACCCGTGCTGGATGAGATTAAAAATGCGGAGAAGGTCTTGGTTAATGAGTTCCATTCAGCAGATGATAATCCGATTGTCGACCCCGCAGGTAAGACGGTCATTCATGGCGGCAATTTTCACGGCGATTATGTTTCGTTCGAGATGGACAAACTGAAAATCGCTGTAACAAAAATGACTATGCTGGCAGAACGGCAGATGAACTATTTGTTCCATGACCGCATCAACGGCATCTTGCCTCCTTTTGTCAATATGGGCGTTTTGGGACTGAACTATGGCCTGCAGGCTTCGCAGTTTACTGCGACTTCGACAACGGCAGAAAGCCAAACGCTATCGAATCCAATGTATGTCCACTCTATTCCGAATAACAATGACAATCAGGATATTGTAAGCATGGGCACCAACTCGGCGCTCATCTGCAAGCAGGTGATTGAAAACGGATTTCAGGTTATTTCAATATTGATGATGGCTTTAGTTCAGGCTGTTGACTGTCTCGAAATGGCAGACAACCTTGCGCCGGCAACCCGCAAATTGTATGATGATATCCGTGCGATAGTTCCGGCTTTTGCAGATGATACTCCCAAATACAAAGAGATAGAACAGATAGAAAACCTGTTGAAAGGAGTATGCCGATGAACGCGAATAAATATGCCCTTGTCACAGGTGCAAGTCGCGGTATAGGCCGTGCCATTGCGGTAAGACTGGCAAAAGACGGATACCAAATCATCATCAACTATGCGTCCAATCGCACAGAGGCGGAAAATACGCTGGCGCAGGTGTGTGAGGTGGGCAGTGACGGCGAGTTGCTGCAATTCGATGTGGCAGACGGTGCGGCTGCGCAGGCAGCATTGGCGGAATGGCACGGGAAACACGAGGGCGACTATATTTCGGTGCTGGTGAACAATGCCGGTATCAGAAAGGATAATTTGTTGATGTGGATGCCGGAGGATGACTGGCACAAGGTATTGTCGGTGTCGTTGGACGGTTTTTATAATGTAACGCAGCCGCTGCTGAAAAATATGCTTGTTGCCAAGTGGGGCCGCATAATAAACATAGTCTCGCTTTCGGGAATTAAAGGTATGCCCGGACAAACCAACTATTCGGCGGCAAAGGGC
>CAYTLU010000167.1:0-3333 GCA_964438665.1 uncultured Bacteroides sp. | reverse complement strand
TGCCACCTTGCCATCCCACAACGTGTTGTCGGCAATAATAAATCCGCCCGGCTTCACACGCGGCAGCACCATTTCGAAATATTCCGTGTAGCGGCGTTTGTTCGCGTCTATAAACACCATATCCCATTCGCCTTCAAGCTGGGGACATACACCGGCTATTCCGCTCTTTGCATGGCGGACGGAATGCCCGGGGATGCGGAGCTGCACACGGTGGAGGTTGATGACGAGATGGAAGAGGAGCTTCTGGCGCGTTTTGCCGAGTCGCCGGCCGGAGGACGGATTCATTTGCACATAGGCGATGCGGAGCAGGTGGTCCCGCAGCTTGAAGGCGAATGGGATATGGTGTTTATAGACGCGAACAAACGCCGCTACATGGAATATTTCGAAATGGTGCTGCCGCGTGTGAAGCCGGGCGGCTTTATTATTGCCGACAACACGTTGTGGGATGGCAAGGTGGCAGAAACTCCGACTCCCACAGATCCGCAGTCGCAGGGAATAATGCGGTTCAATGACCATGTTGCGCGCGATCTGCGTGTAGAGACTGCAATTGTGGCTATGCGCGATGGTCTGACCATTCTTCGCAAAAGGCCCTGACAGGGAAAAATTTTTTCAATGTCGATGTCACCTTTCGGTGGGGTGTCGTGTCTTACGTATGAGATGTCTCCAATGTAAAAACGATTAAAAACAATTATAAAACATAGAAAAATGGAAGATATATTAGTTCCTATCTTTGTATGCGTGGTTCTTCCGGTAGCAATCGTGCTGATAGTGTTTCTGGCAGCCATGAACAGTGACAACAAGCGTGCGGCGGTACTCATCAAGGCTATCGAGATCAGCGGCGGCGCCGATATCGACAAACTCTCCGAATCGCTCCGCAAGCAAAAAAAATCGGCTAGGGAAATCCTTAATCTCCGACTTCTGCGCGGCTGCATATTCTCCCTTATCGGCTTGTCGGTAATCATTGTCGGCATAGCCAATCTGATAGCCGGGTCAATATTCAGTTCAGATCCGGTTACGGTGCCGTTGATGTTTGGAGCGCCATGTCTTGCGATTGGCATCAGTTATCTGATTGTGTATTTCGTTACCCGCAAGCAGCTTCCTGAACACGAATCGGAATAACCGACCGATGACGCGCGAGCAGTTCATATCACAAGTGGAAGACACGCAGAAGGCATTTCGCCGCTTTCTGTGTGCCCTCTGCTGCGGGGATTCGCAGCTTGCCGACGATATTGCGCAGGAGGCGTATATAAAGGCTTATCTGTCATGTGACAGCTTAAACGATATCAAAAAGTTCAAAGCCTGGATTTTTCGCATCGGCTACACTTCATTCATAAATCACAAGCGTTGTGAAAAGGAGTTTGCCGACTATGATGAGGTGCGAAACATAGCCGCTCATGAATCCACCGATGCTTCATTCAAATATCAGGAACTCTATTCGGCTCTTAACAGGCTGTCGGGAAAAGAGAGGACATCGGTTCTTCTTTTCTATATGGAGGGATATTCAATCAAGGAGATTGCAGAAATGGAGGATGTGTCACAAGACGCTGTCAAGCAACATCTGTCGCGAGGACGGAACCATCTCCGCGCGCTATTGTCAAATAAATAAAATCGCAACGTTATGGACGATGACAAAATAAAAGACCTTTTATCGAGCTTCGAGCCGGAAATATCATCCGATGCTCAATTCATGACCAGACTGCAGAGAAGCATGGAGGCCGTGGAGCTTGTCAAACAACACAACCTTGCGATGCGCCGGCGCAATAAAACGGCTGTTGTGATCGCTGCGCTATCCGGCTTCGTGACCGGTGTTTTGCTGACTCTGCTCTTCCCGCTTGTGGGAGATTGGATTTCCGTTGTCAGCATTTCGATTCCGATCATAAGCATCAGTCCGATCACGATAGATTTTCAGTTGGTGGCTTGGATAGTTGTGGCTATAGTCTCTGTGCTTATGGCTCTCAACGTCTATGAGATAGCCATGTCAAAACCGATAGCAAAAAAATGCGAATCCTGAAAAATTCAAGATTCGCTCTCGGTGGAGTATAGCGGACTCGAACCGCTCACCTCGACACTGCCAGTGTCGCGCTCTAGCCGGATGAGCTAATACCCCATTGCATTATGGATTGCATTGCAAATGTAGCGGTTTTATTCCAAACCGGCAAATATTTTGTGTTTTTTGCACGCGCTTCGGGGTTTTTGTCCTAATTTTGCCGGGAAATTTACAATTATGACAATGAAGAGGTTGATCCTATATTCTTGCATGGCAATTGTAGTTGCCGCTCTTGCGTCCTGTGGCAGTGTCGATGCTTCGACCGACGAGTCGGCGGCTCTGCCGGATACGGCGGCCGCATCCCTGCCGTCTGACAGCGCGCATGCCGGTGTGATCCGCGCTGATTCGCTGACGCTGTCATTTGTCGGCGATATAATGATGGGAACAACGTGGCCCGATTCAATACATGGCTCTCATCTTCCGGCCGATGGCGGGCGGCATCTGTTTGACGATTGTCGAGACATTTTCCATCGTGTCGATATTGCCTGCGGCAACCTCGAAGGGAGTTTTCTGAACGGTCCCGGAAAGCGCCGGCCGATGGGCAATCCAAGGACATATTTCATTTTCCGCATGCCGCCGGAATATGCCGGCAATCTTGTCGATGCCGGATTTGATTTTATCGGAATCGCCAACAATCACATTAATGATTTCGGCGAACCGGGCCGAAGTTCGACTATGGCGGCTTTGCGTGAGGTCGGCATGCCTCATGCGGGATTGAAAGGGCGGTGCGAAACCGTCTGTCTTGACCGTGGCGGGCTGCGTGTGGGGCTGACACAGTTTGGGCATGGGGCAAACAATCTCGATGTGACGGATTTGGATGAGCTTAGGCGGGTTGTCAGGCAGTTGCGTGATTCTGCCGACATTGTTGTCGTGACGTTTCACGGCGGCGCGGAAGGGACAACCCACATGCATGTGCCGCACAAATCGGAGACTTATGTCGGGGAGAATCGGGGCAATGTCGAAGCCTTCGCCCATGCCGCCATCGATGCCGGTGCGGATGTGGTGGTAGGGCATGGACCGCATGTGCCGCGTGCTGCCGAACTGTATAAGGGGCATATCATATTCTATTCGATGGGGAATTTCTGTACGCCCTACCGCCTGGGAATCGCCGGAGCTACAGGCTATGCACCGGTGGCGGAGATCACGATTGGCGCAGATGGGAAATTCCGTTCCGGGCAGATACATTCGTTTATTCAGAAACACGGCCTTGGCCCACGGAAAGATCCGACAAACGCCGCCGCGCGGCTTATAAAGCAGCTCTCCGCCGAGGATTTCCCGGCCTCCGC
>CAYTLU010000166.1:0-5896 GCA_964438665.1 uncultured Bacteroides sp. | reverse complement strand
TGAGCGCATATCGCACCTATTAGCCCGCCGCTCCATATCCAAGTGCCGCGTCGGAATAATATGTGGGGGGGGGTAATCGCCTTAGTATCAATACAGTGCATTTTTAAGTACAACTTCTTTTATGCGTTTCTGATAATTGCGCTTCTCAACAGCCTCAACGTGTGGCCACCTGCGAAAAATGTCCTCGTCAAATTAGGCAGCCATTCAATGAACATGTGGATGATACACTCGTGGCTTTGCTACTACCTTTTTCACGACTTTATCTACTCATTCAGCTACCCGTTGTTGATATTTCTCGTTTTGACCGTGATAAGCTTCGCTTGCTCTGTCTTCGTTAATGCCATAGCCAGGCCAATTGACTCCATAGTAACATCTCACTTCACAATCCAGAACAGTCAGCGATGAATAATACTGAACTGAAAATTATCCGGGCATGCACGGTTTCGCAATCGGTGGGGTTCTTCGTCGGGCTGACTCCGGAACTGCGGGAGATGGGCTACGAAGTGGTGGCGGTGTCGTCCGACGGGCCGGAATTGGAGCGTGTGCGAGATGCCGGAGGCAGGGTGGAGATAGTTGAGATGGTGCGGCATATTTCGCCGCTGAAAGACCTCAAAAGCCTGTGGCGGATGATTAAGGTTTTCCGCAAGGAGAACCCCGTGATGGTTCACTCAATGACTCCTAAAGCCGGATTGCTGTGCATGATGGCGGCGTGGCTGTGCCGCGTGCCGGTGCGTGTGCACACGTTCACAGGGTTAGTGTTTCCGACCTCCACGGGACTGAAGCGCCGCATCCTTATGGCAACCGATTGGCTGACTTGTGCTTGCGCTACGCACGTCATACCCGAGGGCGAAGGCGTGAAGAATGACCTTATAAAATATAGAATCACAAAGAAACCTATAAAAGTCTTGGGCTATGGCAACGTAATGGGTATAGACCTCAATCGGTTTGACCCGGAAACTCCGGAAGTAGCGGAGGCCGCCAAGTCGCTGCGCAAGCTGGATGTTTTTACGTTCATCTTCATCGGCCGCATTGTCCGCGACAAGGGTATCAACGAACTGACCGAAGCCTTCTTGCGGCTATACAAGGAACGTCAGGACATCCGTCTGTTGCTTATCGGGCCGACGGAGGACAACTTAGACCCTGTTTCAGCAGAAACCAAGGAAATTATAAAGTCCTGTAATGGCATCGAGGCTGTCGGCAGTCAAAAGGATGTCCGCCCTTGGCTCGGAGCCTCCGACTGCTTCGTCTTCCCGAGCTACCGCGAGGGCTTCCCCAATGTAGTCATCGAAGCCGGTGCCATGGGCCTTCCCTCAATCGTTACCGACATCAACGGCTCGCGTGAAATCGTTATCGAGGGCAAGAACGGCACTATTATTCCGTCGAAAAATACCGGCGCATTGTACACAGCGATGCAACGCATGATAACCGACACCGCGTGGCGCGACTCTCTGGCGGCCAACGCTCGCTCCCTTATTGCTTCCCGCTTTGAGCAGAGCTATGTCCGTCAATGTCTTAAAGACTATTACAAAGAAATCCTCAAAGTCCAATGAAACCATATCGCAGATTTTTCAAGCGAACGATTGACATTGCAGTTTCCGGGTGCGCGCTGCTTGTGTTGGCATTGCCGTTGGCTGCTGTGACCTTATGGCTGCACTTTGCCAACAAGGGTGCCGGGGCGTTTTTCTTGCAGGAACGGCCGGGCAAGGACGGTAAAATATTCAAGGTGGTCAAGTTCAAGACCATGACTGACGAGCGCGATGCCGATGGAAATCTGCTGCCAGACGAAAAACGATTAACAAAGGTTGGACGCTTTGTGCGTTCCTCCTCGATTGACGAGCTCCCGCAACTGTGGAACGTCCTGAAAGGCGATATGTCACTGATCGGCCCGAGGCCGCTGTTAGTGCAGTACCTGCCATTATACAGCAAGGAGCAGGCCCGCCGCCATGAAGTGCGTCCCGGTATTACCGGATGGGCGCAGTGCCACGGCCGCAACGCCATCTCGTGGCAAAAGAAATTTGAACTCGACGTGTGGTATGTTGACCATATTTCATTCGTCACAGACTGCAAAGTCATTCTGACAACAATAAAGAAAGTGCTGGGACGCGCAGACATCAGTTCCGCGACCTCCGCAACTATGGAACCGTTCAATGGGAATAACTGATTCTTAATGTAAAAACCGCTTTTTATGAAAGTAACTATGCTCCTTTCCCGTTTTGATAAAACGGGCATGACTACCCATACGATTGATTTATTAGAGGCTTTAGAGCGTAAGGGGATTAAGACGACATTGATTGCCGGGTACCGTGCGAGAGCAAATGACGTTGCAGATCGTTTATACGAAAGGGCTGTAAAAAGCGGAAGTAGAATAGTGGCAGTCCCAATTCCATGTGGAAATTCTGCATGGCAAAAAGTAGCATCTGGTATTGTGTTTGTAATCAATGTGTTAAGATATAGAGGTGCGCTGCATGTCCAGTCCCCATATTTATCATGGATCCCTTGGCTGCTTAAAAAGAAATTCGTATCGACCTTGCATGTTAATGATTTGATAAAATGTTTTTACTATAAGAATGCCACTCAGCTCATTGCAATAAGCAAGGAAACAAAAAGGTATGCCATAGACACTTTTGGTTATGATGAATCACAAATCTCCATAATCAATCATGGTGTGTCTTCACGTTTTTCATCAGTTATTACAGACGACGAACGGGCGCGCAATCGTGAGAGTCTTGGCCTTCCTATAGATAAGATATTGATATTGTTGGTAGGAAGTATAGAACCCCGCAAAGGACATGACATATTGCTTAAGGCCGTAGCTCTTTTGCCCGAGACGCTTAAGGGGAAAATACACATAGTGTTTTTAGGCAGCGATAAGACTGAGGGTGGTCCCAACCAGCGATGGCTTAATGGTGCAATCAAAGAAACAAAAACAGAGAGGTTTGTCAGTCACTTTGAATATGCTGACTCAGAACGATTCTATAAAATATGTGACATTTCAATACTACCGTCGTGGCTTGAGGGCTTCGGATTGGTAGTGATTGAGGCGATGCTTGCGGGGTGCCTATGCATACGCACCGATACGGAAGGCGCCTCGGAACAGATTATCGACGGTAAGACTGGATTTATATTTCCCAAAGGCAACGTTGGTAAATTAACGGAGATTTTGTCACAGACGATAGAAAATGAAAATCTTCGTAAAAGTATAGCTTCAGCCGGCCGGGAATATGCAATCAGTCATTTTACCTCAGACGTAATGGCCGATAATACTGTCAAAGTATATGAACGGCTATTACATGGCATTATAACACATAGCAACAAGTGACTGGTTCAACCCATTAACCATGCAAATTGTAAATTGAATCTTTAGGGTAAGGCATAAATTCCAGATTTGCAAGCGTATGGCAACAATTAATCTATTCGGGGCAAGTGGGCACGCTAAGGTGGTAATGGATATCATCAAGGCTCAAGGCGATGCTGTGAGTTGCCTGTATGACGACAATCCGCATTACACCGATATTCATGGTATACCGGTTTACAATGTCGGGAATGTGGAAGTCAGTGGCCCGATGATTATCAGCATAGGCGCCAATCGCGTCCGCAAAATGATTGCGGAGCGTTATCCGCTCGAGTATGCCAAGGCCGTCCACCCCCAAACCATTGTGTCACCATTGGCTGAATTCGGCGATGGAACTGTCGTGATGCAGGGAGCAGTTATACAATCTGATGTGCGCATTGGCAAACATTGCATCATCAATACCTCTGCTTCTATTGACCATGAATGTGAAATTTGCGACTTTGTACATGTTTCACCACACGGCACACTGTGCGGCAACGTCCATGTTGGCGAAGGCTCATGGATAGGGGCAGGTGCAATAGTTATTCCTGGCATTAAAATCGGCAAATGGTGTACAATCGGAGCAGGTGCGGTAGTAATCAAAGATATACCCGACGGTGCTACAGCTGTCGGCAATCCGGCAAGAATAATTTTAAACAGTTATAACATGCAGAATATCAATGCGCTAATTCAGGGGGGGGGTAGAACCCTAACCTTATATTACTTGGCTGCATAAACAATCGGACTATGCAACCTAATATTTTAATGACGTCAGCAGGCAAGAGGGTTGAACTGCTGCTTGAATTTCAGAAAGAACTAAAAGCCGTATTCCCGGAGGCCAAAGTGTTGGCAGTGGACTTAAATCCCGTTATGTCGCCTGCCTGCCGGTTAGCCGATAAATCGTTCCCGGTTCATCGCGTTACATTCCCGGAATATATTGATGAACTTCTGAACATCTGTAAATCAAACAATGTCAAACTGGTAATCCCGACTATTGATACCGAATTAGCCATACTCGCGGCTAATCGCGACCGATTTTCTGAGCAAGGTATCGAGATTATGGTGTCGGACGGCCGGTTTATTTCGCTTTGTAGAGACAAGCGTAAAACTATGGCATTGTTTGAAATACTTGGCATTCGAAATCCGGAACCGAGAGATAAACATGCGCCCGAGTTTCCTATGTTCGCCAAACCTTACGATGGCTCGTTGAGTACGAATATCCACGCTATCAGATGTCAGGAAGAGTTGACCCCTGAAATATTAGCTGACCCGAAGCTCATTTTTATGGAATATATCGATAAAAAAGAGTATAAGGAGTTTACGGTGGATATGTATTATGGCGCCGATGGTTCGGTTAAATGTATTGTGCCTCGCGAACGGATTGAGATACGAAGTGGCGAAGTCAACAAAGGCGCTGCTCGAAAGAATTATCTTGTCGGATATCTTAAAGAGCGCATGACCAAAATGTCGGGAGTGAGAGGATGCATCTGTATCCAACTGTTTTACAGAGAATCTGATAACGATGTGGTCGGTATCGAAATAAATCCACGCTTCGGCGGAGGTTATCCACTGTCTTATTACGCTGGAGCCAATTTCCCGAAATTTATGATAGACGAGTATATTAAGGGGAAGCGCATAGACTATACCGATTCATGGGTTGACAATACCATCATGTTGCGGTATGATTCACAGGTGATTGTGCATGAATAATCTTTGTGTAGTCTTTGATTTGGATGATACGCTCTACAAGGAGATTGACTATCTCAAAAGTGCGTATAGATTCATCGCCGAGAAACTGCAAACCGAACACTGCCCGGCCGAAAATCTCTACCGTGTGATGCTCGATGCGTATGATAACGGTCTAAATGCATTTTCTGTTGTCAAAAGCGTATGGAACATAGATGCGCAAATTGAAACTTTATTGCATTGGTATCGTACGCACGTCCCCAATATCGCCTTGCCTAAAGATTCAAAGAACCTGTTAGATTATTTGCTTGATAAAGACATACCAATCGGCATTCTGACAGACGGACGAAGTATAACGCAGCGCAACAAGATAAAAGTCCTTGGTCTAAACAGATATATTCTGGAACAGAATGTGGTGATTTCAGAAGAGTTCGGTTCGGAGAAACCGGATGAAAAGAATTATCGCTATTTTGAATCGCAGTACCCTGAAATCGACTATTTCATTTATGTAGGCGACAATCCACACAAGGATTTTATCACGCCCAACCGTCTTGGGTGGAAAACCGTAGGACTGCTTGATGATGGCCGTAACATCCACAAACAGGAGGCCTCAAATACAGAAGCCGTTCCCGAAATATGGATTTCCAAGTTATCGAAAGACTTAATACCGCTAATAGATGCAATTTTGAAGTAATATTAAAATCTGCACAAAGAATATAGAATCATACATAAAAATATGAGAGACAGAATTTTGCTTTGCTTGGCGCATATGAGCGGCAAGGAACAGGATTTCATTAAGGAGGCTTTTGACTCGAATTGGGTTGTGCCTCTTGGCCCGAATGTCAACGGTTTTGAAAAAGACCTCGAAGAGTTTGTTAA
>CAYTLU010000165.1:0-47086 GCA_964438665.1 uncultured Bacteroides sp. | reverse complement strand
GTTCGATGAGTGACGTATGCGGTCATGCCGGAATCGTTGACTATAATGGCGATGTCTATTCGTGTGATCATTTCGTGTTTCCGCAATATCGTTTGGGAAACATCCACACGGACTCCATTATCAATATGATGTGCGATCCTCGCCAGCGGACGTTCGGTGCGGCGAAACGCGGCAGCTTGCCCGATCAGTGTCTTGAGTGCCGCTTTACCCGGATATGCAACGGCGAATGTCCGAAAAATCGTTTTATGATCACTGCTTCAGGTCAGCCGGGTCTTAACTATCTCTGCGATGGGTATCGCCGTTTTTTTGCCCATGTCGCTCCATATATGGATTTCATGGCTGCCGAACTGGCCGCGGGTCGTCCGCCGGCCAATGTCATGAAAAAATTAAGCCCTGAGAAACTGAAGCGTGTCTCTCAGGGCTTGGATTATATCTGACGTGCGGAGCGGGGAGTGGCTTTTAGCCGCAACGCGATGTGCCGCATGAGGTGCATATCAGGCATCCTTCCTGATATACCAGAGTCTCCTGTCCGCAGTTGGGACATGTCTGTCCCTTTGCTTTCGTTCCGTTGGGGAGATATTTCTTCAATGCGCGCTCAACGCCCATCTTCCACGTATTGATGCTCTGGGAGTCAAGTTCTAGCCCGCCCACGAGTTTCAGCACCTGATCGATCGGCATCCCATAGCGGAGCACTCCGGAAATGAGTTTGGCATAGTTCCAGTATTCCGGCTTGAATTTGTCGCTCAGGCCCTCGATTGTCGTTTTGTAGCCTCGCTTGTTGGTGAATTGGAAGTCATATCGCTTGTTGCCTTTTTCGTCAATGGCTTTTACGATTTTGCCGCGAGTGACTGATTTCGGGCAGAAGATGCCTTCATCGTCATCGGCAAGACCTGTAAATATTTCATACGGACGGCCATTGAGCAGCCCGACGAATGCAATCCATTTTTCTTTGTTGTTTTGGAAACGGACCACATCGGCTTCAAGTTCGATAGGACGTTTCGCTACAATTGGATGGCCTTCGGTGGTCTGCGGCTCCTTCTTTTTACCGACAGACAGCAATACGCCCGAGCGAGAGCCGTCGCGATAGACGGTGCATCCCTTGCAGCCGGATTGCCAGGCTTCAAGATATAGCTTGCCGACCAGTTCTTCCGAGACATCCGACGGAAGGTTGATGGTGACTGAAATGGAATGGTCAACCCATTTCTGAACGCTTCCCTGCATACGCACTTTTTCCAGCCAGTTGACATCATTGGCTGTGGCTTTGTAGTAGGGCGACTTGGCTACGATTGCGTCCAGTTCTTCCTGAGTGTAGTCGGGTTTAACCTCAATTCCGGCGATATTCATCCACGTGATGAACTTGGGATGATATACTATATATTCCTCAAATGCGTCACCCGATTCATCGACATAATCAATGCGCACTTCAGTATCGTTCGGGTTGACCTTGCGACGGCGTTTGTAAACGGGCATGAAAACCGGTTCGATGCCGCTGGATGTCTGGGTCATGAGGCTGGTGGTTCCGGTCGGGGCTATAGTCAGGCAGGCTATGTTGCGCCGTCCGCTCTTGACCATGCGGTTGTATAATTCCGGCGAAGCTTCGCGCAGACGCGCGATGTATGGGTTGTTGGCTTCGCGCTCTGCATTGTATATTTCAAACGCGCCGCGTTCTTCTGCCATAACCACGCTTGACCCGTAGGCAGCGAGAGCCAGTTGTTTGTGGACTTCTGTTGAAAAAGCGGTTGCTTCCGGTGTGCCGTAGCGCAGTCCGAGGGCAGCGAGCATGTCGCCTTCACCGGTCGTGCCGACACCGGTGCGGCGGCCTTTGAGCGTTTTGTTGCGTATTTTGTGCCAGAGGTTAAGTTCGGTCTGTTTCACCTCATCGGTTTCGGGATCAGATGCTATCTTGTGGATGATCAAGTCTATCTTCTCCATTTCAAGGTCGATGATGTCATCCATGATACGCTGAGCTTTGGCCACATGCGAATGGAAGAGATCGAAATCAAACGCGGCTTTGTCTGTAAACGGATCTTTTACATAGGAGTATAGGTTTAACGCCAACAGACGGCAACTGTCGTATGGGCATAGAGGAATTTCACCGCAAGGATTTGTGGAGATTGTCTGGAAGCCCAGATCGGCATAGCAATCGGGAACTGACTCGCGTGTGATAGTATCCCAGAAAAGCACTCCCGGTTCTGCTGATTTCCATGCGTTGTGAACTATTTTTTTCCAAAGCCGTGATGCGTCAATCTCTTTTGTGATTGACGGATTGGCCGCATCGATGGGGTATTGCTGTATGAATGGCTTTTCATCGACAGCAGCCTGCATGAAATCATCGGTTATGCGTACGGACACGTTTGCACCTGTCACTTTCCCCTCTATCATCTTTGCATCAATGAATGCCTCTGAATCGGGGTGCTTGATGCTGACCGTCAACATCAGTGCTCCCCGGCGACCATCCTGTGCCACTTCGCGGGTGGAGTTGGAGTAGCGTTCCATGAAAGGTACGATGCCGGTCGATGTCAGTGCGGAATTCTTGACCGGTGTGCCTTTCGGACGGATGTGTGACAGATCGTGACCGACACCGCCGCGGCGTTTCATCAGCTGGACCTGTTCTTCATCGATCTTGATGACGCCGCCATAAGAATCCGGCTTGCCGTCAACTCCGATTACAAAACAGTTGCTCAACGATGCAACCTGATGGTTGTTGCCGATACCTGTCATCGGGCTTCCTTGAGGCACGATATAGCGGAAGTGGTCCAGCAGACTGAAAATTTCGTCATGGCTCATAGGGTTGGCATAATTGTTTTCGATTCTTGCCAACTCGGATGCAATTCGATGGTGCATGTCGGTGGGCGACAATTCATAGATGTTGCCGAAAGAGTCTTTCAAGGCATACTTGCTGACCCAAACTCTGGCTGCAAGCTCGTCGCCGTCAAAGTATTTCAGCGAAGCATCATAGGCCTCGTCGTAGGTGTAAGTTTTATTTTCCACGATTGGTTGTATGTGTTATGTATGAGATAATGATTGCAAGAAATGTCTATTGTTGAAATCCGAATGCAAAATTTGTCATTAATTTTCAATTATCAAAATAAAAATCATGATTCTTATTGATTGTTGATAAATTTTCCGATTATTTTCGCTATCTGTCGGAATTACAATGTTATAGATTTTTTCGGCACTGTCTGAAATTGTTTAAAACTTTTATTTGAGTTCTTGCCCGGATGAAAAAATATTCCTAATTTTGAAATCTTATATCAGACAAACTATAATCAATCATTCGTTATGGATTTCTTCAGACATCGTCGCACGGTGCGCAGTTATTCAGATAAGCAGGTTAAGCAAGAGTTTCTTGAAGCGATGCTTGAAGCTGCGGCGGAGGCTCCGAATACCGGAAACATGCAGCTGTATTCCGTAGTGGTAACCCGATCGGCCGAAGGGAAGAAGGCTCTCGCCCCGGCTCATTTCAATCAGCCTTCCGTGGAAAGCGCATCGGTCGTTCTGACATTTTGTGCCGATTTCAATCGTTTTGAACATTGGTGCAGGATCAATGGTGCAGATCCGGGCTATGAAAATTTTCAAGCGTTTGTCTGGGCTGTGATTGACACAACGATATTTGCGCAACAGTTTTGTACGATAGCGGAAATGAACGGTCTCGGATGTTGCTATCTGGGCACAACTACCTATAATGCACCGCAGATAGCCGGGTTGCTGAATCTTCCGAAGCGCGTTGTACCGGTGGTGACGCTGACAGTCGGATATCCTTCCGGCGAGTCTCCGAAATGTGACCGCCTGCCGTTGTCCGGAATAGTTCATGACGAGACGTATGCTGACTATACGGACGATAAAATCCGTCAAATATATTCTTATAAGGAGTCTCTGCCTGAAAATAAGCAGTATGTCGTTGAAAACGGCAAGCAGTCGCTTGCGCAGGTGTTCACCGATGTCCGCTACAAAAAGTCGGACAATGAATATTTCTCGAAGTTGTTTCGTGACTTCATTGAAAATCAAGGCTTTTAGACAAAATGCAGCCGGACCAGCAGACTTTTTCAGCTCCAATAAGATATAAGCTTCTCGATGGACTGCGTGGTGTGGCCGCGCTGGTGGTGATATGCTATCATATCGGGGAGGGGTTTGCCACATCTTCAGCGGACCAGATTGTCAATCACGGTTATTTGGCTGTAGATTTTTTCTTTATGCTTTCCGGTTTCGTGATTGGCCATGCCTATGACCGGCGTTGGCGTGGCGGTCGGTTGACGGTCAGGAATTTCTTCCGCCGCCGTCTGCTCCGCCTGCATCCTATGCTGATGCTGGGAGTTGTTCTCGGGCTTGTCAGCTTTGCCTTGCAGGGATTCGACCGATGGGACGGTGAACCGGTCGCTCTGCATTGGACGCTCGTTTCGGCTCTTCTTGCGATGTTTCTTGTGCCTGCATATCCCGGCGCGCCCTATGATGTCAGAGGAAATGGAGAGATGTTTCCGCTTAACGGACCGTCATGGTCGCTTTTCTTTGAGTATATCGGCAATATTGTCTATGCGTTGTTGCTTCGCCGGTTGCCGACAAAGGTTCTGATGGCTTTGGCGATCGTTGCCGGCATCGGCTTGTTCTGCTTTTCCATAGGCAATTTTTCAGGTTTTTATCATCTTGGTGTCGGATGGACGCTTGGAGAGTATAATTTTATCGGCGGGATGCTTCGTCTCTGCTTTTCGTTCACTGTCGGCCTTCTGATGGCGCGCTTGTATCGTCCGCGCCACATCCGCGGGGCTTTCTGGATATGCACCATTCTGATTGTCGGTTTGCTGGCGATGCCTTTTTGGGGTGATATTGCATCCGGAACAGGATGGATCAATGGCTTGTATGATTCGCTGTGTGTCGTTGTTGTTTTTCCGGTCATTCTTTATATCGGGGCGTCCGGCGACACCGGTCGGGAGCGTTCCGGAGACGTTTGTGATATGCTTGGGCGTCTATCTTATCCGGTTTATATCGTCCATTACCCTTTTATGTATCTGTTCTATCATTGGGTGTGGTCGAATGGGCTTTCGTTTTCCGAAGCTGTTCCGGGCGCGATTGCCGCTGTCGCCGCCTCGATTGTGACGGCGTGGGTCGCCCTCAAATACTATGATGAGCCTTTGCGACGTCGGCTTTCCGGAAGATAGGATTTTTGCTTATTTCGGCTTCTCTTTCAGAAAAAAATGCAGCCAAAGAAACCGGTCTTTGGCTGCGCTGAAATTTGCTATTTAACCTGATTGATTGGATGAGCTGTCTTTGTTATTTCATAAGTGCGCTTTCAATTTTGTTGACATCGGCTTGCAGCTGCTTTTCCAGCGGCAGGCGTTCTTCGATGTTCTTGCACGCATAGAGAACTGTGGCATGAGTGCGCGAAAGGCGTGTGCCGATTGCTGTCAGCGGCATCTTGGCATGTTTTTTTGCCAAGTACATGACCATTTGTCGCGCATCTGAAATCTCACGTTTGCGGGATTTTGTAAATATCTGATCCACATCAATGCCGAAATGGGAAGCCACCTCTTGTGTTATAATCTCAAAGTTGATTTGCCGATGGTTGATCTTCACGGCATTTGAAATCACTTTTCTTGCCAGATCCAGATTGATGTCAACGTTGAGGATGGCCGCATGTGCGGTGATCGACACAACGATGCCTTCGAGTTCACGGATGCTTTCAGTCACGTTCGTGGCAATATAGTCCATCACGTCTGTCGGCAATTCCAGTCCGTCCTGTTCGGCTTTCTGTTGCAGCACTTCTTTCCGCAATTGATAGTCGGGGCTTTCCAATTCGACAGTCATGCCCATTGTGAAGCGCGAGATCAACCGCTTTTCCATCCCTTCCATCTTCGATGGGCAGCAGTCGCTTGCCAGAATCAATTGTTTCTGATTCAGAATGAGATGGTTGAATATGTGGAAGAATGTGTTCTGGGTGCTTTGTTTTCCTATCAGATCCTGAATGTCATCGATGATAAGAGTGTCAATGCTCTGATAGAAGTTGATGAAATCATTTATCTTGCCATTTCTGATGGCAGTGGTGTATTGACTCTCGAAAAGGCGTGCGGTGATATATAGCACGCGTTGAGCCGGAGATGTCTCTTTTATGCGTATGCCGATGGCTTGGATAAGGTGGGTCTTTCCGACTCCGGGAGCGCCGAAAACAAACAAAGGATTGAATGTCTTGCATTTCGGATCGTTGGCTATGGCTTCGCCGATTGATCGCGCAACGCGGTTGCTCATGCTGTCGCAGTAGTTCTCAAAAGTATAGTTGGGATTGAGCTGGGAGTCTATCTCCTGGACTTCATGCTGACGGAATGGGTTGGATGAAGCTCCCGGTTTCGGAGCTACTGCTGCACTTGGTTTTGAACTGCCCATAGTGACACCGGTGGAAGGCTCGTTGCCCACCTGATTAAAGTGGTAGAACAGTTTCATGTCCGGACCGTACACTTTATATAGTGTGCGTCCCAGAAGAGTGGTGTAGCGTTCTTCCAGATGCTCGATGAAATATTGGGATGGAACCATAAGCACAAGCTTGTTGTCGGTAAAACTTACCGGCTGCACAGGCTTGAACCAGGCGTCAAACTGCTCGGGCGGCAGGTTGTCCCGGAAAATGCTCAGGCATTTGTCCCAAAGTTTTAGATGATTTTCCGTCATAAGAGTGTGTTGATAGTAGCTATACTTTTGCATTACAAAATTCTGATAAATTTTTATTAAAAACAAGTGACTTTTTATTTGCAAAAGTGATTTGCGGTGCATGCTTTTGATTGTCAGTTGTTTAGATTAAGGCTGGAAAATCATTAAAGTTATTGTTTAAATTTAATATGTAGTCCATCTAAAATCAACGCAATACCGATATGCAATAATTCGTGGATATAAAGCGATGGTTTAAGCCTTATGGGACAAAAAACAACCGATCTACAACGTTTCCGGAAAGGTGCGAATGTAAATCGGCTGTTGGTGCTTTATTTGGAATATTTCTAAATAACGGCTTCTTGGCTGATGTGCGGGGGTGTGTAGCGGATGCTATAAAAGTTTTATGCTGATATATCGTTTGGGGTTCTTTTTGACATCTATCAGTAGAGAATCCAGACTTGCAGATGCATTGCTTAGATTATTGTAAAGTTGTTTGTCATAGAGCAGCATCCCGAGTGACGAATTGGGGGTGTTGAGCTGCTGCATGAGGCTTTTGAGTGTCTGGGATGTCTGATGGATATTTTCCATGGTGGCTTGTAGCGGCATCTCTTTGATTTGGGCTGAAACGGCAGTCAGATCGGTTGCTACCGTGTTGAGGCTTTCGGTCATCTGCTTGGCATTTGCCATCACCTGCTTTGCATCGCCGGCGATTGGAGGCATCGTATTCATCACTTGCAACAGGCGCGCACTGCTGGCCTGGAGGTCGGTCATGGTGGATTCAAGCGATGCGAATGAGTTTGGAATGGCGGGGTTTGATGCAATGGCGTTGAGCGAAGTGAGGAGCGAATCGATTTTTGGCACGATTGCGCTTACAGCCGGCAGGATGTCATTTGTGACGCTTCCCATCAGTCCTGCTGCCTGTTCGCCGACAAGGTTGTCGCCTACGTTGTGGAATGTGCTGCTGGCCGACATTTGCAGTTCGATTGATGATGTCCCGAGCATGTCAGTGACGATGACGGCTTTTGTCCCTTGCGGGAGTTTCAACTCTTTGTCGAGGCTCATTTCAACTTTGACATGTCCGGGATTGTTGTATTCGTACTCGATTTCGCTGACAAGCCCGACTTTGAAGCCGTTGATTGTGACCGGCGCAGATTGCTGAAGTCCCGCAACGTTTGTGTAGGATGCGGTGTAGTAGTTGGCGGGTTTGAAGATGTTGTTGCCTTTGAGATATTCTATCCCGAAGTAGAGTACGATGAGCGCGATTATAACGGAAAGTCCGATGGAAAATTCTTTTGAATGTTTAAACTTCATATTTAAGTAATCTTTGTATGCTGTTGTATTAGTTGGTTATTTTATTCGCTTGCCACCTTTCATTTTTATAATGAAAGCGTCCTTGAATTTCTTTTTGACTTTTTTCAGGTCTGATGCAGCCGCATTCATGGTGGGGTATGAGCCGTAGGTATATTTGAAAGCTCCGCCGTCCTTATAATATTCTACCGGCGATAGACCATTAAGTCTTGCTGATCCGTTTTTTATTTCCGTCTGTGAGACCAGAAACTGTATCTTATATACAATGGAAGTGTTGTCAGATTGTTCAGGTTCGTTATCTTTTTTATCTGATTTGTCTTTCTCTTTAGGATGTCTGTCTGATTCTTGCTTGGACTCGTCGCCGTCTGTTGTTACGGCTGTGTCTTTGTTTTTTGCAATCTTATGCCCTAGATTCTTGCGATAGTTCGCGATTCCGTTGCTTATGGCCTGCGCTATTTTTTTCTGACCGGCCTTTGACATCAGGAATTGCTCGCGGGAGGGGTTGCAGATGTAGTCCATTTCAACAAGTATCGCCGGCATGGTGGAGTGAAGCAGAAGCCAGAGTCTGCTGGATTCGTTCACGAAGTTGTCTTTCAGTCCGGCGTGGCTGACAAGCTGGCGTTGCACTTCATTGGCAATGGAGTTGCTTTTGCCCATCATCTTCGACTGGTTTATTTCCGTGAAGATGTAGTATTCGGGTGTGTTGTCGAAGCCTTTATAGGTTGCTTTGTAGTTGTCTTCGAGAAGGATCGCGCTGTTTTCCCGCATTGCCAGATCGATATTGTCGTTTGCGTTGTTGTTTCCCAGAACGTAAACTGAAGTGCCTGACAATGAACTGCGGCGAGGGTTCTCAAATGCGGCCGAATTGCAGTGGAGCGAGATAAACAGGTCGGCTCCGGCAGCTTTCGCTTTGTCCATGCGGCCTTTAATTGTCACGAACACATCGGTTGAACGTGTATAGACCACGGTTATGTCTTTGTAGTGAGAGGTGATTTCTTTGCCAAGCTGTTTTGCTATCGCAAGATTTATGGCTTTCTCTGTTGTTACTTTGCCAAGGGCTCCGCTGTCTTTCCCACCATGTCCTGCATCAATGACCACAACAAAGTTCTTTGCTCCGGCTGAAAACGCAACGGCCATTGACAGCATGAGCAGCATCAATGGATGAATGATGCCTGACCGCAGGGTGTTGTATGTGCCGGATATGGACATGTCTGTTTATTCATTTTGTGCAAAATTAGAAAAAAGATGTGGTAATTTGCAGTCGCAGGCTAAATAAATAGTCCGTAAGTGGATTAATTGATGAATAAATGCGTAATTTTGAAAAAGTTTCGTGTTAGTCCCGAAATGAATATATGTCGTTATGAAATGCAGGATCAGTAATTTGTTGGCTGTTGTTTGCGCTGTATCGCTTATGACGGCTTGTGGCGGAAACGGCGCGGCGGGAAATTATGCTGCCGATAGTTCAAGGATAATGGAGATTGAGCGGTTTGACCGTGCCGTGGCTGTCTATCCGTCATTGCCGGAGTCAGGGCGCGATTCCCTGACGGTGCGCTTCCGTCCGGTCATAGATGTCATGGGGGCATTGATGCGCCTTTCGGATGCGGACTCGATCATGTTGCAGCTTGCGTCATCGCAGGTGGCATCGGTGTTCGGGCCGGATGTGGAAAGCCGTCTGCCCGATTTGCGGCAGTCGGAGACAGCTATTGGCAATATGAGATATCTGGTGGAAAAAGGTGGTTTCGACATTGCGTTCCCCAAAAGAATATTTGGAATATTGACCCCCTATGAGCAGTCGGTTGTGTTAGCTGACACCATTATGATTGTTGGGCTGAACCATTATCTTGGAGCCGATTATGAAGGGTATAAGTCGTTTGGCGACTATCGTAGCCGGCTTAAAACGGTTGGCCGTCTGCCGTATGACTTGGCGGAAGCATTGATCTATACATCATATCCCTATCGGTCCGATGCCGCTTCTACTGCGGTATCGAGAATGATCTACGAAGGCGCTGTTGTGGCTGCGGTGATGAGGATTATGCCGAATGCGGATTTGGCGGATGCGTTAGGTTACACTTCGGATCAGATGAAATGGGTGGCGGAGAATGAGGCGCGTATATGGAGGAAGATGGTTGAAGACAATATGCTGTTTGCCACAGACAGAAACGTTGCCGAAAAGCTTGTCGCTCCTGCGCCCTATACGTCATTGCTCGCGCAGGAGTCGCCGGGCAGGGTAGGCCGATATATGGGCTATCGGATTGTGGAGGCTTACATTTCAAGTCATCCCGAAGCGGAAATCGTATCGCTCTTGTCGCCTTCGTTTTATCAGTCGCAGAATGCTCTGGTCGATTCAGGTTATGGTCGGGAATGAATGGCCGAAAGGTGTTAAATTGAAGCTGTTCGGGTGTGGATTAACTAAGATTAACAATTGCTGAGATGACGCATGGTTAGTGACGTTGCAGGGCGTTTTGTCTCGTAAATATCCATGTATCACATTGTTAATTTGGCGGATTGGAAGATTGTTAGTATCTTTGCAGTGTCATTAACGATGATGCTGCGCCATAGAGTTGGCGTGGGATAGCCGAAAATCGGCAAGATTCAGCATGGTCTCATTTCTGTTTTGCGGATATATTTAACCCCGCTTTCCGGCTGAATCTGATGTTTAACATAAAAAGAATATAATGAAGAAAACAATGTCAATCATTGCGATCTTCGTAGTTCTTCTGTTTACGGTGTCGGCCAATACCGGTCGCGGAAGCGATATTGCCAAGGGCATGAAAGCTCCGCATTTTACGGTTAAGGCAAAAGATGGCAAAAATATTTCGCCATCAGACATGAACGGTCGTTTCGTGATAGTGAATTTCTGGGCATCGGATGATGCCGGTTCACGCATGGCTGCCAATATTTACGACAGCTATGTTGGTAATGGCCGGGAAGAACGGATCAGTCTTGTGTCAGTCAATTTTGACGACAATGAGCGTCTCTTTCGTGAGATAGTACGCCTTGACGGTCTGAATGAAGAATCGCAATTTAATGTGAAGCCGGCAGAAATGTCAGTTCTGGTAAATAACTATGGCATGGCCGACGGGTTGAAATCGTTCTTGTTGAATCCGGATGGAACAGTTGCAGCGATCAACCCCACAATCGAGACAATTGCAAGGATTGCCGGTTAAGTTTATTTCGGACCGGCAGAGAATATGCCGATTCAGGCATATTGAAAAAAGCAAGACCGATAGAACGGATATCACCGTCTGTCGGCCTTTATTGTTTTGTGTCGGCTCAATTTATCCGCAGTGGAAATGATTGCTGACCAGACTTTGCATCAAGGACTCGTCTTCGCGGGCGCGTGCAGCTATATCGCCGTCGTTGAACGCGCGGAGCATAGCGATCTGGTTGTCGATCATCGCGGGAGTGAACACTGCGTTTCCCTCATATATGGCTCTGGCTTTTTCCAAGGCTTCGGCAGAGGCGAAGCAGCTTGCCGGAAGATGTCCGAGAGATGCCAGTTTTCCGGCGTTTTCCGGCCGGTGGATATCGACATCGACATAAGTCTGCTCTGCTTTTTTCAGAGCATCGGTCATTTCCCATCCGCGGCGGCATGCAACCGCAAGTGAAGCTATAAGAAGATATACATCGGCAGAGGCATCGGCTGAACGGATCTCCACGGTCTGTTTGCCTGTGGCCAGCGGTGATGACGCCTTTGAGCCGGGATTTGCTGCCGCACACATATCTTTGTCTGCATTCCATCCAAGAGGGACTCTTACCAGAACCGATCGGTTGCGGTCGCCCCAGCAAATGTTTGTCGGGGCTTCCTGATGAGGCACGAGACGGAAATATGATGTGGGGTTGGTGTTTCCGAATGCTGTGATCGATTCCGCCATTTCCATCATTCCGGCAATTGCGCGTCGGGCATCGTCGCTGAGCGTGCCGCTTTCATTGACCATCATGTTCCGGCCGGTCTTGGGATCGGTAAGGCGCATGTGGATGTGCAGACCCGAGCCGGCTTTGCCGGTGGTGATTTTTGGCGCGAATGTGACATTATAGCCCATTTTTCGGGCGGTGTTGCGGATGATCCATTTGGCTATCACTAGCTGGTCGGCTGCGTCCTGGGCTTTGACCGGCAGGAATTCGATCTCATTCTGTTCGTAGATGACGCCGTCAAGGGTGAAATTTCCCACTTCGGAATGGCCGTACTTTATCTGTCCGCCGGCTGCTGCGATGTGGCTCATGCACAGTGTCCGGAAGTCGTTGAACTTTGCAAATGGAGCTGATTCGTGATATCCCTTTTGGTCGGTGGCTGGAAATGCGCCGTCATCGGGAGCTATGACATAGAATTCCAGTTCGCCCATCGCCTCAAATTGCAACCCGGTCACGGCGGTGAAACTTCGGCACGCATTGTCTAGGGTCTGTGCCGGCGACTGAGCCAAAGGATTGCCGTCTTTGTCAAAGAATGTGCAGAGCATGGTGACAGTTGGAATTTCTGCGAACGGATCGCGGAATGCGGTCGAGAAGCGGGGCATGACATAAAGGTCGCTGTTGCCCGGCTCTATATGCGAGAACAGGCTGGAGCCATCGACACGCTCGCCGAAGCTGAGAATCGTGTCGAGATACGAAGCGTTGTTGATGATGAAATTAAGTGTCTTCAACCGTCCGTCGCCTGCCGGATACATGAAATTTATCATTTCAATGCCTTCTTCGGTGACATAGCGAGTGATATCTTCTTTAGTGAAGTCTTTCGACGGCTTTTGAAGCGTTTTGACCAAATGGTTCTTATTCAGGAGAATTTCTGTATTCATGAATAGGGTTATATCTTGTTGATTATGATTTCTTGGATTTGGTGAGAAAATGTCAGATTCCTTCAAATTTGAGCGAGTCTATGATTGTTTTTGCCCGGTCAAGGTCGCGGCGTTTTACCATAAGCCGCAGTGAGCCCAGCAGTCCGCCGACAGGGTAGATGCGTGAGAAAAGTTCGTTATCGATTATGCATCTAATTCCTTCCTGCTCAAGTGCAGACTGGGCTACATGTGCTTCGATTTCAGATGTAAATTCGCGGCACAGCACAATTTCGTTGTCATGTCGGTTGTATGTAAGAGCCATATTATTGTTGTTTAATTGTTATATAGAATAAAAAGGGGCTACTCACATAGTCCCTTTTTATTGAGTTTCCAATAGGTACAATTTCTAAGGTAAAAAAGATTGTGTTAGGTTTCTGTTGCAAAGGTATCTCAGAGACTGTCCTATGACAAATATTTTTATATGTTTTGCAACATTGTTTTTTGAAACGTTTTTGCAAACGCTGATGCAACGCTCTTAACGCTAGGCTTTTATTGAAATCGGGTCGATCTGCCATAAATGTTAAGTTTTATTAAATATCAGCATTCTGTCAGTTTTTTATTGTTTTTATCGAAAAAGTTGATCCGTCCCAATCCCCATAGGTCAACAGTCTGAATCCATCGCCGAGTATAATCAGGCGGCTGTTATTGCCGATTTGATGATCGGCTATAATATGCCTGTGCCCGAAAATGAAGTAGTCGGCATGGCCGTGTTCCGTCATGTATTTTTTTGCAAAATTTGTCAGTCGGTTATTTTCCGGAAGCTCTACTACGGAGCTGTCGGAGCAGTGTAGGCGGCTGTGTTTCGACCATCGGTGGGCAAATCCTACGGTCCAGCGCGGATGGATAGCGGCGAAAAGCCATTGGGCAAAGCGGTTGCGAAACAGAGAGCGCATCATCCGGTAGCTTCGGCGCGGTTCGCCTGCGCCATCGCCATGTTCCATGACAAATCGCTTGCCATCAATATCGCGCTCTATCACTCCGTCAAGCACCGTAAGCCCGATTTCCGTGGGCAGATAGTCGAATATCCAGATATCATGGTTGCCTTTCAGCCAGTTGATCTCAACACCTTGATCGGCAAGCTCAGCTAGCGCACCGAAAAAACGGATATAACCGCGCGGCACGACCGTTCGGTACTCATACCAATAGTCCAGAATGTCTCCCAGCAGATAGACTGCGCGGGCTGTCGGGGCTATTTCGCGCAACCATCGGCAGATTGTCCGCTCATGCTCATGTGCATCGGGGATGTATCCGGCTCCCAGATGCAGGTCGCTGATGAAATATGTGTGGGTGCGCTGGCTCATTTGCAG
Source organism: uncultured Bacteroides sp. (assembly GCA_964438665.1). Lineage (GTDB taxonomy): Bacteria > Bacteroidota > Bacteroidia > Bacteroidales > Muribaculaceae > Paramuribaculum. The sequence goes on along the minus strand of CAYTLU010000165.1, from coordinate 33,012 downwards.
TTGCGTTGATTTTTGCGGTTTTAGGGGTTTCCTCCTAGAGAAATCCAAGTTCTAGCTTGGCTTCCTCGCTCATCATGTCTTTGTCCCATTCCGGCTCGAAGACAATGTTGATATCGACGCTTTTCAGCCCTTCGATGCTTTCGAGTTTGATGCGCATGTCCTCGATGATGAAGTCGGCGGCAGGGCAGTTTGGGGCTGTGAGTGTCATGTCGATGTGGAGATTGGCATCATCGTCAATCTCAATTTTATATATCAGGCCGAGGCTATAGACATCGACCGGGATTTCCGGGTCATAGACAGTGCGAAGCACTTCAATGACTTTCTCTTCCAGAGCTAAACGTTCTTCAGGCGTAATCATATCGGCAAAGTTACAAAACTATCGTCTTAATTACAAGCCTCTTTTTCCGGTCGTTCGGTTTCGGATGCTGCGGCGACGGTGTTGTTTGTGGAGGTTTTGCCGGCATTGTCTGAGAAATACCGGTCAGTCTCTTTCCTGACATCTTTTCGAAGACGCAGCAGCATTATCATTGTCGGGAACGCCATAAGAGCGTAGAACAGATCGCATAGACCGACTGCTGCGCTGAGCGGAACAACGGCGAAAATCACCAGCGTTGCAATAAAAAAACAGACATAGCGTCGCGCGCCTTTGTCGCCGAACAGATATGATGCGCAGCTGCTGCCGTAGAAGGAGTAGCTGAACATTGATGACATGGCGAAGCATGCCACAATGACCATCAGCAGATATTGTCCGCCGGGAATTGCAGAGCCGAATGCGTCCATCGCCACCTCCAGCCCTTTTATGCCCTCCACGGATGTCAGGTCGCCGCATAAAATCAAAGCCAGGGCGGTCAGTGTGCAGACAAATCCTGAATCAATCGCCGGACCGAGCATAGCGACCAGCCCTTCGCGCACCGGTTCGCGGTTTGATGATGTTCCGTGCATTATGGATGCCGTGCCTACTCCTGCATCGTTGACAAGTGCTGCACGGCGCGCGCCTATTATCGCTATTCCTGCCAGTCCGCCCCATCCTGCACGCAGTGAGAATGCTTCCCGGAATATGCTCATAAACGCATCGGGCAGTTGTGGCAGATGGGTAAGTACGATATACATGACAATCAGGAAATAGGCTCCTACCATGAATGGTACAAGCACGGATGCCACCGATGCTATGCGCTTCACGCCACCGATGACCACTAATGTCACAATCCCAGCTATCGACACTCCAATGATGGCTTTGACCAGCAGCGGATTTTCTATCTCCATGAAATTTGACAGCGTAGAGACTGTGGCTTCTGTCAGCTGATTGGCGTTCATGATGCAAAGAGTCCCGAACATGCCCGCAACAGCAAACAGTGAGGCCAGCGGCTTCCATCGTTTTGACAGCGCATTGCTGATTATGTGCATCGGCCCTCCGTGCGGATGGCCTGCGCTATCGAATGTGCGGTATTTTATGGCAAGGACTCCTTCATGATATTTTGTTGACATCCCGACAATTGCGCTAACCCACATCCAGAACACCGCTCCCGGCCCTCCCATGACGAGGGCTATCGCCACGCCTGCAATGTTGCCCATTCCGACCGTGGCGGCAACAACGGAGACAAGAGCCTGTGCCGAACTTATTTCTCCTGATCCTGCGCTCTGTTTCTGCCGCAACGCCCTGACAGCGGCAGGGAGACGGCGGAGCGAGATCATTCCTGAGTATAGAAACAGAAAAAGCCCGCCTCCGATGAGCAGGGCAAACAACGGATAGCCGCAGACGGTGTCGGCTATGTCGGTCAGGATTGATTCGATCCGGTCGAGCATGCGTAGAGTTTCTAAAATTGCCGTCCGATGCAAAACGGCAGTCGGACGGCAATGAATGGTTGCGTTTTCTGTTTATACGAGATGACGGATCAACTCTTCTCGGTCGCCTTCCAACAGATCGATGACCGGAATTTCAATCATGGTGTATGCGCCGGGGCGTTGTTTCATGGACGCACGCGCCACACCGACAAGAATCTGGGCGGTGAGGGCTGGGTTGTTGATGCTCATGTTGAACTCAAAGCGTTGGTTCTGTGTCTTTCCGCTGACGCCTTTGCGCACCATGTTGACACCATGTCCCATGTCTTTCACCTCGTCAACCGAGTTGACCGCTATGACGTGAGTTTCATCACTTGCAAAGTAGGGGTCTTCCTTGACCGCCTTGGCAATATCTTCAAGTTTCGCGCCATCCTCCAGTTCGACATAGACCATGCGGCGGTGTATGCCTGTGCCTAGCGGAATGGTCATTGAAAGAGCGTTTTTAACGCCCGGTTTCGATTTGACGCAAACCGTGTGGCCCATGCTCATGCCGGGGCCGAAGTTGGTGTAGGTGATGCCTTTGGGTGCTGCGGCTTGCAGGAGAGTCCTGACAACGGAGTCGCTGCCCGGATCCCATCCGGCAGAGATAACGGCTACTGTCCCATGCTCTTTGGCTATTTTGTCGAGATGAGAGCGCAGGTCGCAGATTGAGGTGTGGATGTCGTAGGAATCTACTGTGTTAATGCCGTCGGCCAGATAAAATTCGGCGTATTTTTCTACTTCGCGTGTCGGCGTGCAGAGAATAGCCACATCGACTTTCCCAAGTTCCTTTATGTCTGTAACCACCTTGTAGGGGGTGAGTTCTGCCGGAATGTCGGTCACGTTGCGGCGTACAATACCGGCAATTTCAAAATCAGGGGCTGCCTGAAGTGCATCGAGCACAAAATGACCGATGTTGCCGTAGCCTACGATTGCTGCTTTAATTTTGTTCATAAATTTGTGTCTATATAATAATGTGTATTGTCTTTTTATAGTTTGCTGACTATTTCTTCTGTATCGCGTGCAATCATCAGTTCCTCATCCGTCGGGATGACAACTACTTTTACTCGCGATGCCGGAGTTGAAATTATGGTTTCTGTGCCACGTGTGCGTGCATTGATTTCCTTGTCGATCTCAACGCCCATGAAAGCCAGCGGCGCGCAGACGTTTTCGCGGACGCCGGTCTGGTTTTCTCCAACACCGCCTGTGAACACAATGACATCCAGCCCACCCATTTCGGCGGCATACGCTCCGATATATTTCAATATGCGTTGTTCATACATGTCAAGTGCGAGCTTCGCCATTTCATTGCCGTTGTTGACGGCGGCTTCTATCTCGCGCATGTCGTTTGACAATCCGCTTACACCGGCAACGCCGCTCTCCTTGTTGATTATGGTCTGGAGCTGCCCGGCTGTGAGTCCATGTTTCGTCATCAGGAATGTCAATGCGCCGGGATCGATATCTCCCACACGAGTTCCCATCATAAGGCCTTCGGTCGGGGTCAGCCCCATAGATGTGTCAATGCTTTTGCCATTGACCACTGCCGAAATCGATCCTCCGTTGCCTATGTGACATGTGACCATCTTGCAGTTGGCCGGGTCGATGCCGAGAAACTCAGCGGCGCGTGCGCTTACATAGCGGTGGCTTGTGCCGTGGAAACCGTAGCGGCGCACTCCGTCTTCCTTATAGTATTTGTATGGGAGGGCATACATGAAACTCTTCGCCGGCATGGTCTGATGGAATGCCGTGTCAAACACCCCGACTTGCGGAACGTTGGGCATAAGTGCAGTGATGGCTTCGATGCCGATGATGTTGGCCGGATTGTGGAGTGGAGCCAGATCGTAGCAGTCTTTCACCTTGCGGATTACTTCATCGGTGATCAGCACGCTCTTGCTGAATTCCTCAGCTCCGTGAACCACGCGGTGGCCAACGGCATCAATTTCGTCAAACGATTTGATGCAGCCTGTAGCCGGATCGGTCAGGTTGGCAAGAATGGCTTCGACACCTTGTTTGTGGTCGATAAGCCCTAACTCTGTCACGGCTTTTGTGCCATCAGCCTGTTTGTATTTCAGAAAACCGTCTTCAAGTCCGATCTTCTCAATGCCGCCTTCGGCCATCGTCCGGCCATCGGCTGTGTCAATGAGTTTATATTTCACTGAGCTGCTCCCGCAGTTGAGCACTAATATTTTCATGATTGTATTGTGTTTGTTGAGATAAGGTTTGTTGATTGACGCTATTTAATCTCTTTAAGCCCGATGGCCTGATTGCAGGTCATGATGATGGTTTTGTAGATGTCTTCGGGGAAACATCCGCGCGAGAGGTCGTTGACCGGTGCGGCAAGTCCTTGTAGAACAGGACCTACGGCCTGAATGCCGCCAAGTCGCTGTACGAGTTTGTAGGCTATGTTACCGACTTCGAGCGATGGGAAAACAAGCACGTTGGCACGGCCGCTGAGCGGGCTGTTGGGGCTCTTGGTTTGAGCTACGCCCGGAACGATAGCCGCATCGGCCTGAAGCTCTCCATCGATTATAAGGTCAGGCGACATCTCTTTTGCGATCTTGGTGGCTTCAATGACTTTGTCAACGCGTTCATGCTTCGCACTTCCCTTGGTGGAGAATGTCAGCAGAGCCACGCGGGGTTCGATGTTGGCGATGTCGCGGGCAGTTTGCGCGGCCGATACCGCAATCTGGGCCAGTTGCCGTGCATCCGGATCGGGTATCACGGCGCAGTCGGCAAAAACAAGGATGCCATCCGTGCCAAAATTCACACCTTCGGGAAGCAGCATAATGAATGCTCCGGAAACGACGTCGATGCCTGGCAGGGTTCTTATGACCTGAAATGCAGCGCGAAGCACGTTGCCGGTGGTGTTCATTGCTCCGGCAACCTGTCCGTCGGCATCTCCGGCTTTTACCATGAGACAACCAAGATAGAGCGGATTGGCCGTTGTCAGGCGGGCTTCCTCCATTGTGATTCCTTTTTTCTTGCGAAGTTCGTAGAAAAGCGGAGCGTATTTGTCAATCGCTTTTTCATCAGAGGGGTTGACGATGGTGGCTTTCGCGATGTTTTCAAGTTTGAGCTCTTTTGCCATTAGCTTGATTTCCTGCGGGTCGCCGATCAGTATTATCTGAGCTATGCCATCGGCAATAATCCGGTCGGCGGCTGTCAGCGTGCGCGGTTCGGTGCCTTCAGGCAGGACGATGCGCTGAGGATGCTGTTTTGCGCGCGCGGTTAGATTCTCAAAAAGATTCATAATTCTTTGAATATGGTTTTAGATATGCAAAAATAGCAAATACTTCAGATGATAAAAAATAAAAATGATTGCGGGAGCACAAAAATGGCGATTTGCTTATTTTGCATGGGAGTAAGCCAAAAATAAAAAGGAGCTTCGCTTATGCGAAACCCCCTTGTTTCTTGCCGGATCTGACGTTATTGTCCCAGATAGGGCTTGAGCAAACGGCTTTTCTGTCCTTTGAGTCGGCGGATCGCTTTTTCCTTGATCTGGCGGACGCGTTCGCGAGTCAGATCGAATTTAGCTCCGATCTCTTCAAGCGTCATTTCCTGACAACCGATTCCGAAGAACATCTTCAAGATTTCGCGTTCACGCTCGTGGAGCTGGTGTAGCGCACGATCCACTTCCTTCGACAGTGATTCCTGAGTGAGCGTTGAGTCAGCCATTGGGGAATCATCGTTGGTCAGCACATCGAGAAGGCTATTGTCCTCGCCTTCAACAAACGGTGCATCGACAGAGATGTGGCGGCCTGACACTTTCAGCGTGTCGGCGATTTTGTCAACCGGCACGCCAAGCCGATCGGCCAGTTCCTCAGCAGACGGACGCCGTTCGTGATCCTGTTCGAATTTCGACAGAGCTTTGCTGATTTTGTTGAGCGACCCAACCTGGTTGAGAGGCAGACGCACAATGCGCGACTGCTCTGCCAGAGCCTGGAGAATTGACTGGCGAATCCACCATACGGCATAGGAAATGAACTTAAAGCCTCGTGTTTCATCAAATTTTTGTGCCGCTTTTATCAAGCCGAGATTGCCTTCATTGATCAGGTCGGGTAGGCTCAGTCCCTGATTCTGGTACTGCTTTGCCACTGACACTACGAAGCGGAGATTGGCACGTGTGAGTTTGTCTAAGGCTCTTTGGTCGCCCTGGCGAATGCGCTGCGCTAGCTCTACTTCTTCTTCAACGGAGATCAGCTCCTCACGGCCTATCTCCTGGAGATATTTGTCAAGCGAAGCGCTTTCGCGGTTAGTGATTGATTTGGTTATTTTTAGTTGTCTCATCTGTATTATGTGAGATTAAGCGTGCAAAGGTACAAAAAAATCATATCATATAAAACAATATATCCAAATCTTTTGCCGCCGCAGACGACAATTCTCATGATTATTTTTAAATTTTTATGAAAATGTTGACGGATTACATTTATTTATTATCTTTGCGAGATATGCTAAACGAGAATTGTATAATTGTATAAATGAGATCTAATGCCGGAATTTAGAAACTTTTTTGTTGTGCTAATGGCTATATCGGGACTTTTCGCGCCTGTAGCCGCACAGACTGTTCCCGGAGATTACTGGGAAAACCAAACTATTTTTGAAGAGAACAAAGAGCCTGGTCATGCAACGTATATGCCATATCCATCGGTTGCTGCGATGCGTGCGGATGCTGATTTTTATGCAACACCGTGGGTGATGCCGAAATCAGATTATGTACAGTCACTCAATGGAACGTGGCGTTTCAGCCTGGTGTCTGAACCGTCATTGCGCCCGATGGATTTCTATCAGTCGGGGTTCGATGCATCGGGATGGGATGAGATTCCCGTGCCGTCCAATTGGGAAATGCAGGGCTATGACAAGCCGATCTACTGCAACGTGGAGTATCCGCATGCCAACCAGCCTCCGTATATTCGCCGCCGATCGGGTTATTCCGGTTATGGAGTGAACCCTGTGGGCTCGTATCTGCGTGATTTCAATGTGCCGCAGACATGGGACGGCAAGGAAATATTCATTAATTTTGAAGGTATATATAGTGCAGCCTATGTGTGGGTCAACGGTCAATACGTTGGCTATACTCAGGGCGCGAATAATAATCATGAGTTTGATATAACTCCGTATGTGTCGGTTGGAAGCAACCGGCTTGCCGTGCAGGTGTTCCGTTGGAGCGATGGCAGCTATCTGGAATGTCAGGACATGTTCCGCATGAGCGGCATTTTTCGCGATGTGACTCTTTTTGCCACGCCGAAAACATTTATCCGTGACCACTATATAACTTCCGACCTCAACTCGACCGCCGGTTATAAGTCAGGGTCAATAAATGTTGCGCTGACGGTTGCCAATAGGGGTGAGGCCGTCTCGTCGGGGATTGTCAAGGCTTCGCTGTATGCGCCTGACGGAACTCTTGCTTATGAGTTTCCGGCGACATCGGTTGCCGATCTCGCTGCCGACAGTGAGAAGACGCTCAATCTTCAGGCGCAGCTTTCCGGATTGTCGCTGTGGAGTGCCGAAACGCCATCGCTATACACCCTTGAAATCGCGCTTTGTGACAGTGATGGCCGTGAAACGGAGGCTTTCTCGACCAAATATGGTTTCCGTCATGTGGAGATTAGTGGCCGGAAGGTATATGTAAATGGCAAACAGGTTTATTTTAAAGGTGTAAACCGTCATGATACACACCCGCTTTATGGGCGTGCGGTTCCGATGGAATCGATGCTTACCGATGTGACTATGATGAAGCAGAACAACATCAACACTATCCGTACGAGCCACTATCCCAATCAGCCGAAAATGTATGCTATGTTTGACCACTTCGGACTTTATACAATGGATGAGGCTGATGTGGAATGTCATGCCAATACCGGCCTTAGCAATGTCACGTCATGGGGCAAAGCATTCATTGACCGCGGGACGCGCATGGTGCTTCGTGACCGCAACCATCCGGCCGTGATTTTCTGGTCGATGGGAAATGAGAGCGGCTGCGGTGTCAATTTCTCCGGCGAATACAATGCGATGAAAGCTCTGGATTCGCGTATAATCCATTATGAAGGGCAGGGGACATGGAGCTATACGGACCTGACCTCAGATATGTATCCGGCTTTATCCAAACTCTCAAGCCTTGATGCTTCATCTGACTCGCGTCCGCATTTCGTTTGTGAATACGCCCACGCTATGGGCAACGCTATCGGAAACCTGCAAGAATATTGGGATCTGATCGAAGGCAGCAACCGCATTGTGGGCGGGTGTATATGGGACTGGGTGGATCAGGCCATATACAATCCGGATGAGATAAAAGCAGGAACGATCAAAGGCTTTTATACGGGTTATGATTTCCCCGGACCTCATCAGGGCAATTTCTGCTCAAATGGTATTCTTACACCCGAGCGTAAGCCAACGGCTAAATTGCAGGAAGTTAAAAAGGTGTATCAGTATGTGAAAATCTCGAAGTTTGATCCGGCAACAAAAACCGTCAGCGTTACCAACGCTTATGATTTCTGGGATCTTAACCGCTTTAATATCCGGTGGTCGCTGCTTGAGGATGGCGTGGAGTCGCAATCAGGGACTATCTCTGACTTTTCTCTTGCTTCTGACAACACAAAGACTCTTGCCATACCATACGATTTGCCTCAGACGGATGCCGAACTGTTGCTCAATATAGAATTCTGTCTTAAGGATGCCGTTCCCGGTATTGATGCCGGACATGTATTGGCGCGTGAGCAATTCGTGGTTCAGGAGCGTTTGCCGCTTGAGAAGATTGAGGCATCCGCACTTCCGGCTACGCTGACTGTCAATGCTGCCAATGGCTTGATAATAGAGGGTAATGATTTCAGCTACAGTTTCAATGGAAGTGGCTTCCTTACATCTATCATCAAGAACGGAAATGAACTGATCAACGATGGCAACGGCCTCAAATATGATCACTATCGCTATATTGAGAATGATAAGTTTGAAAACACGGCATGTAACATTTCGACATCTTCTTTCAGCCATGAATTGATAAACAATACGGACAATGGTGCATCCGCTGTGGCTGTTACCGCAGCTCACCGCGTTTCGGGATTCTGCAATTATAATGTTGTCTATACGGTCTATTCTGATGGACGCATGGATGTGGATGCCTCATTCACTCCGACATCTAATACCGGCCGCCGCATGGGGCTCTCGATGCAGATGGCCGGAGGCTATGAAAAAGTCGAGTACTACGGTCGCGGGCCGTTGGCCAATCACATCGATCGCAAGACCGGTGCATTTCTCGGACGTTACAGCACCACTGTCGATGAAATGCATGAGTTGTATGTCAAGCCGCAGACAATGGGCAACCGTGAGGATGTCAGATATATCAGCCTGACTGACGGACATGGATCGGGTCTCGTTGTCGAAACAGAGGGTACAGTGAATTTCTCAGCCCTTCATTATACAGATGTCGATTTGAAAAACGCTGCCCATGATTTCAATCTGAAACGCCGCGATGAAACGATCCTGCATCTTGACTGCCGCCAGCGTGGTGTCGGGAATGCAAGTTGCGGACCGGGTCAGTTGTCGCAATATGATATGCCGTCAAGCGGAACGTATAGCTATAAACTGCGCATCACGCCTATGGGCGTTCCCGGTGAAGGGTATGTCGTACCCGAAGGATCACCGAATCCGGATGCGTATGTTTCCGAACTGACAACGACCGGGGCAGCTGAGAATATGTCATATCACGCATCGTCTGCGCCTGTTGAGGTATATAATTATTTGCGGGAGTCTGTCACGTTGGTTCAGGGTGAAGGTGCCGTGCTGAAAGCCGTTGTCACAGGCGCGAAATCGGATGCGGTTGCGGCCGGCCTTTGGATTGACCTTGATAATGACCGCGCATTCTCTGATTCCGAATCTGTTGCTTCCAATGGAAATGGATCATGGAATCTTCTGCTTCAAGAAAACGTTGCCAAAGGTGTTTATCGGGCAAGGTTGGTAATTGATGAAACAGATATAGTGACACCGGAAGGCAGTTTGAAATCCGGATATGTCTATGATTTCAAGATCTACTTGGAAGAGCCTAAAGCTCCGGCAGAATATGTTGCTCCCGGCGGCAGCATGCACCCCGAAGGCAAGACATATTTGAAGTCGATTGCTTCAACCGGTGCGCGAGAAAATATATCAAAGGAATATACCTCTGCTCCATCTTCCGTCTATCAATTGCTGGACAAAGAGATCCGAACCCTGCGTGGTGAGACATTCACGCTTAATCTCAGCGCATTTAAAGCCGGCGAAGCCTCAAGCACTATTGTCTATCAGGATCTTCGTTTCTGTCGCGCGTTCATATTTACAGACTGGGATGCTGACGGTGTGTTCGAATTGGAAGAAACGTATGGCGTGGCTTCGCCCAGCGCATCGACCACTCCTAACAATGTGCTGTGCAACTATCACACTGTGATGGAGATAGCCCATCAGTTTGATGTTCCTCAGGATGCCTATAAAGGGCGTTCACGCATACGCGTGATCTACCATAATGCTTGGCGTGGTGTGCCGGATGCCAACACTCAGGGAATCGCAGATGGAATGGCATATGACATTCCTGTGCGGGTAGATGAAATCATGGGCATTGAAAATGTGGGTGAGGATGCGGCCGATGTCAGGATGTGGCCGAATCCGTATGTGGAGTCATTCACTGTCAGTCCTGTCAAGGAAGGAATCCACAAAGCTGAGATTTTCAGTATGCAAGGCTTGCTTCTGCGCAGCTATGACATATCCGGTGTCACGAAACTGTCTCCGGAACTGGCCTCAGGCATGTATGTTCTTGTTGTCACCGATCCTGACGGAAATGTCACATCACTTAAGATAATCGCCAAATAGTAGTTTTAGTATTAATATTGCAAGCGGCTTCATGATGTGTCTGAGGGGCATGATTTCATGAAGCCGCTTCTTTCTATCAGATGATCAGCCGGTATCAGTTGCAATTTTGATGCAGTTCTGTTTTGCAATAAAAAGAAAGGTTGCATATTTGAAAAAAAAAGTGTAATTTTGTAGCCGAATTTTGCCGTGTCGGGCTCGAAAAAGAGTGTCGGTCTGATTATAAGGCCGCGCCGCCTGCCGGAATAACCTGTTAAACGTATCAATTTAAACAATGTACGCAATTGTAGAAATTCAAGGACAGCAGTTCAAAGCAGAAGCTGACAAGTTCTTGTTTGTTCATTATCTCGGAGAAGCCGTTAAAGAAGGTGACAAGGTTGAGTTCGACCGTGTTCTCCTCGCTGATGCCGATGGTACTGTAAAGGTTGGCGCTCCTACCGTTGAAGGCGCAAAAGTTGTATGCGAAGTGTTGACTCCGCTTGTAAAAGGTGAAAAGGTTATCGTTTTCAAGAAAAAACGCCGCAAAGGCTATCGCCGCAAAAACGGTCATCGCCAGTATTTCACCAAAGTGTTAATTAAAGAAGTAGTTGCTTAATCCTCAAACTCTAAAAGACAATGGCACATAAAAAAGGTGTAGGTAGTTCGAAGAACGGCCGCGAATCGGAAAGCAAGCGACTAGGTGTTAAAGTTTTTGGAGGCCAGTTCGCTAAGGCCGGCAACATCATCAAACGTCAGCGTGGTACAGTTCACCATCCCGGTCAGAATGTCGGTATGGGCAAAGATCACACGCTCTACGCTCTTGTTGACGGTTATGTTCTTTTCACAGAAGGCAAGAATGGTCGCCGTTTCATTAACGTAACCCCGGCAGAAGCGTAAGCTTCACTAAAGCATTAAACAAAACATCATCGGCAGCTTGCGGAGAATTCCGTGAGCTGCCTTTTTCTGGTATGATTTCTTGTCATACAAAAAAATCAACGCCCTCCCAATCGGGAAGGCGTTGTCTGTGAATTCTTATAAGTTTTGGAAGGATATTTAGTCCTTGCATTTCTTGCAGCAGCAGTTGACGGCCATGCGGTAGAGGACTACGGCGAGAGCTGCGCCTACGAGCGGACCTACTACCATGATCCAGAAGTCGCCCCATGCGCCTGCGCCTTCCGAGAAGAGAGCCGGGCCAAAGCTGCGGGCGGGATTCACTGAGCAGTTGTCAACGGTGATGCCGGCAATGTTGACCAGTCCGAGACCAACGCCGATAGCCAGTCCGGCGAGGTTGCCTGCACCTTTCTTCTCATCTGTGGCACCAAGGATGATGAACACGAAGAACATGGTCAGAAGCACTTCTGCGATCAGGGCGAGAGTTGAAGATGCGCCGGGCTGAAGAGTGTTGGCTGCAAGTGTGCCTGTCACAGTTCCGTTGATTTTGGTGATGCCGCCGAACGCGAACTCAGGAGCAGAGACAACGAGCCAGTAAAGGAGTGCGCCGCCGATAGCTGCGCCGATGAATTGGCTGACAACGTAGCCGCAGAAATCCTTGAACGACATTTTGCCGCAGAGAAGCATGGCAAAAGAAACGGCCGGATTGACATGACATCCAGAAACGCCGCCGATGGCATAGCAGAGACAGATAAGGACAAGTCCGAAACAGATACCTACACCTAGAATGCCGATTGACGGAGCGGCCAGCACAGCGCTGCCGCACGCTAGAAGCACAAGAAACATTGTGCCGAACATTTCAGCTAAATACTTTTTCATAAGTGTTGAATTTTTGTTTGATGATTTAAAGTATATATAAAAAGTTATCGCAAATTTAACTAAACAGTTTGATGAATCGTTACATTTGCGATAAAAATATAATATTTTAAACCATTTTTGTCTTATTTTTCTGTTATTTTAGCAAATTCTGTAAGGTCATCGGCGGTGATCTTGCCGTTCATCACCACGAGTACGGTCTCGTTGTCTTCGCCATCAATAACATATATGATGATCTTTGAATATGTGTCCGGAGTCTTGTCCGGTACGGCAAAGATGTTTACTTTGCTCGTATTGTCATCGACCTGCACCAGCACCTCCATATTGGGATTCTCAGTGACATAAGCGTTGAACGCGGATTGGATTTTCTGCGCTCCAGAACTCTTTTCAGACGTAATTACTTCGATGGAGTCCATTTTTTTTGCAATATCTTTCGGAATATCTGCTCCGGAGATGTCTCCACCGGCCATTTTAAGCATTGCTTTCCCTACATATATTTTGGTCACATCGCTTTGCCCTTCGAGCGATGGGAATGTTATTTTCTGTGCGCATGATGTCAAGGCAATCATGGACACGATCAGTGTCGCGAGTGTTCGTAGTGTCTTCATTTCAATATGATTTTTAGTTTTTGATTTATTTCTTTTATTGTTTCATCGGTCTGTCGGGTGGCTTCGCGCGCGCTGTTCAGCCCTTTCGACAGGCAATTGAATGCCAAAAGTGTATTCTTCTCTGCTTCAGCCGGATCGGTAATGACTTTTATATCGGATTTTTTGACCGGTTGTTTTGCCGTTGCATTTGTCGGATTGACAGTTGTAGGATGCTTGGTTGATGGATCTGCAAGTTTGTGTTCCGGTTTGATATCTCCGACAATTGTTGAGTCTGCATCTGTCCGACCGGGTTCGGTAATGACCTTGGTGTCTTCTTTTCCCGGCTGGCTGATTTGTAGTGTCATTAGATCGGGATTTGGAGCTTGTGAGATGTCGAGCCTGTTGTGGTGGATAACTGTAAAACTGATCCCAATAATGACGGCTACAGCAGCCGCGATTGACGCGATTTTGACCCACAACAGATGCGGCTGCTGTGTCCCGGCGGATTCTTTGGCGGCCAGACTGTTGATTGTCTCATCCATCATTGTTTCAAGATGGGGAGGACATGGCGTAGAGTCAAGCGATTCGGCAGCAAACGCCTCGAATATTTCCTTGTCGGCGACAAGGTCTTCGGGCAGTTCGGGCAGCTGATCGAACAGTCGTTGTATGGTCTCGATGTCGGCGGGAGTGGAAACGCCCTCGTAATAGGCATCAAGAAGTTTTCTGAGTTTGTCGGCAGCATTCATCGCATTATATTTTTTCGGTGAACAATTCTTTGATTCTATGGCGTGCGCGAGAAAGGTTGGCGCGCACATTCTGGTCGGTCATTCCTGTTATCGAACATATCTCGGTGTTGGAACATTGCGAGAATATGCTCAGTTCGGCTACACGCCGCTGTGTTTCCGGCAAGGAGGCTATTATGCGCCTGATCCGGTCGATGTTGTCGCGGGCTTCCACTTGACTGAATAGATCGGTTGAGTCGGTGTGGTCCGGAAGTTTGTCGGTCGAGTCCGTGACCCTTGTCTGTCTAAGCATCGTCAGGCATTGATTTTTGAGAACACCGATGCAGTAGGCACTTGCGTTTTCAACGCATGAGAGGGAGCTGCGCTTTATCCAAAGTTTTTCAAGTGTGTCCTGGATGGCGTCGCAGGCATCATCTGCGTTTCCCATGATGTGGAGTGCAACGCGGAACATTACTTTTTGCAGAGGCATCACCGTATTTCGGAATTGCTCGGAGTCCATTTAGTCTATGCTGTTTATTTTGATGACTCCTGACAGATGCAATTTGTGACATGCTCCGGTGCAATTTTTTTATTCTTGTTGCGATTTTTCGCCTTCATTGCCGTGCCAGCGGGCGTATTGCAGCTGTGCTGCGCGGGCTTCGTTGGGATTGTTGGCCGGATGCCAGAATGTCGGATGCCCCAACGTGTCAGGCATATATTGCTGGTGGATGAAATTGCCCGGATAATTGTGGGGATACAGATAGTTATGTCCGTAGCCCATGTCGGCCATGAGTTTTGTCGGGGCGTTGCGCAGGTGGAGAGGCACAGGTTGGTTGCCTGTTGAGCGGACCAGTTCCAGTGCGGCATCTATCGCCATATAGGCTGAATTGCTCTTGGGTGAGTTGGCGAGATAGACCGTACACTGAGCCAGCGGGATGCGCGCTTCCGGCCAACCTACTTTGTGGATCACATCGAAAGTGGTGTTGGCGAGAAGCAGGGCGGTGGGATTGGCAAGGCCGATATCCTCTGCGGCGAAAATGATCATGCGGCGTCCGATAAATTCCGGTTCTTCGCCGCCCTCGATCATCCGTGCAAGCCAATAGATGGCGGCATCCGGATCGCTGCCCCGCAGCGATTTGATGAATGCGGAGATTATGTCGTAGTGCATTTCTCCGTTTTTGTCATATGCAGCCGGGTTTTTCTGAAGGCTGCTGGTGACGATCTCATCGGTTATCTTTATCGGCTTGCCTTCCGGTGTGGCCTGTTCGAGAAGGTCGAGAATGTTGAGCAGTTTGCGGGCATCGCCTCCGGCAAACCGGAATAGGGCGGATGTGCTTTCCACCTCCACGCCATGCCCTGCAAGGATTGGATCATCGGTGATTGCACGCTGGAAAAGTGTGTTTAGCTCTGTGTCGGAGAGAGGATTGAGTGTATAGACCTGAGCGCGTGAAAGCAACGGACGGATCACTTCAAACGATGGATTCTCAGTCGTGGCTCCGATCAGTGTCACAGTCCCATTTTCAACTGCTGCCAACAGACTGTCCTGCTGCGATTTGTTGAAACGGTGAATCTCATCTATGAACAGGATCGGGCGGTGGGTGACAAACATGCTGGCTGCATCGGCCTTGCAGCGTTCGATCACTTCACGCACGTCCTTCACTCCGGAATGCACTGCGCTGAGCGTGTAGAACGGAGCGTTTGTCGTGTTGGCAATGATTTTGGCAAGAGTGGTTTTCCCTACACCGGGCGGTCCCCACAGGATAAACGATGAGATATTGCCGGATTCGATCATGCGGCGCAGGATTGCTCCTGCTCCGGCAATATGTGTCTGTCCTACGTAATCATCGATTGTTTTCGGGCGCAGTCGTTCGGCAAGAGGCAGGTTCATTGTTGGGATGCAGTCTGATGAGAGTTTGTCAAATGTATGGTATGATAAAAGAATTACAAACTTATGAAAAAATGGCGTAATGCCGTGTTAATATAAAATAAAAACATCGCCGGGATGATAAAATAGTTGGATGACTTGCTTTTTTGTTAACAATTTTATTTAACTTTACCTCCGAATTGCAATGAACGGCAGATAGCCGAACATTACGCTGCTGCAACTGTTAAAGTTTAAAAGGACTTTAATAAAAATGTAGTTTATGGAAACTGAAAAAGGAATTAGCAAAATGCCGCGCATGATGCGCAATATATTCGGAATTGTGATGATGGTCGCTTTCGTAGCTGTAGGGATATTGTGTCTTATAGGCTTTTTCCCAACGCTGACCGGTAATTTTGAATGGCTCAGATGGGTGGGCGGCGTAGTGTTCATCCTTTATGGATTTTGGCGCGGCTACCGTCAGTTCAAGGGAATTGACGAAGATGTGACAACGCGCTATTGATTGTTTTTCAACCTTGACAACAGACACAGTGATATAGAAATGAATCCGGTAAAGAATATAACATTGGGTTGCGTGGCTGCAATTGCGGTCACGCTCTGCTGCTCGTGTGGCAACACCCAGACAGGCGGATATCATAAGGGCGCGGCAGTTGTGGCTTGTGATGCAACGTTCCGCAATGTCCTTGAACAGGAAATCCAGGTGTTTGAATACAAATACCCGGGTTCGAATGTGATGGATCTTTATGTCGATGAGGATGCGGCGATCGATTCGCTCTTGAATATCGACAACAAGGTGCGTATGGCGGTGACCTCACGCCCGCTCGATAAAGAAGAGATTGAGTATCTGAACAAGAATCATCGCGCTGTCCATCAGGAGGCGATTGCCGTTGATGCTGTGGCTCTGATTGTCAATCCCGAGAATCCGATGGAGTTTATCGATAATCAGGATCTTGTCGATATACTGACCGGAAAATTTACAACGTGGGACAAAATCGTTCCCGGCGGTGACAAGCTGGGCGATATAGTTGTTGCGTTTGACCATCAGGGATCTTCGGCCACACGCTATATGCGCGATTCGTTGATCAACGGAGCTGAGTTCGGCAAGAATGTTTATGCACAGAAAACACCACGCGCCGTGTTCGATCTTGTTGCGAAGCGTAAAAATGCAATCGGCGTTATCGGAGTCAGCTGGCTTTCTGCCGACATGAGCGGGGCAGAGTTGAGCGGTGAGGATCTTGCGCGCATCAGCGATGTCAATGACACGACTGCAATGGCATCTTTCTCTACGGATGTCAAGGTGCTTGCTGTCCAGCCAAAGGACAAAGTGGAAACATATCTGCCGACACAATATAATATATTCCAAGGCACATATCCCTACTACCGGCAGATCTATCTGATCTCAACAAGCACCCCAAATTCGGTGGGACACAGTTTCTATACGTTTGTGACCGGGGTGGTCGGACAGAAAGTCATTCTATCGACAGGTGTCTGTCCGAAAGTGATTTCAACACAGTTTGTCGAATTGTGATTAAACCGAACGAATGAAGATCAATCTAAGCATTATATAATTACAAAAATAAGAACAAACCTAACAAATAAACCAAAATCATGAAATTGAGATTTCTGTTTTCACTCATGCTCGGAGCGTCTCTGGCAGCTTCGGCACAAGGTTATCAGGATGGCGTTGACAACTATAACGCCGACCGTTTAGACATTGCCAAGGAGATTTTGACCAACACTATCAATGATCCTTCGACAGACAAGGCGGTGTCATATTTCTATCTTGGCAATATAGCATTTAACGAAAAGGATTACGCAGCTGCAAAGGCCAACTATGAAAAAGGATATAAGGTCAAACCCGGATATGCCTATAATATTGTTGGTCTGGGACAGTGCGCTCTCCAGAGCGGTGACGAACACGCTGCAAAAAAACTGTTCGATCAGGCTATCAAGCTGAATAAAAAGAACACGGAAGTGATGGCGGCCGTGGCGCGCGCTTATTGGAACGTTGATCCTGTGGAATACAACAAGGAGATCGAAAACATGATCAAGAAGGCGTTCAAGGAATCAAAAAACACGGAGTCGGCCGTCTATATGCTTCAGGGCGATATGGCTGCCAAGCGCGATCCGGGCGAAGCTGCCGGTCTCTATGAGATGGCTATCAACATGGACAAGGAGAAAGGCATCGTGAACCGCGAGGGTTATGTGAAATATGCTCATGTCTATGACTACCACAACCGTCCATTGGTTCTTGAGAAGCTTGAAGAACTGAACCAGCTTGAACCGAATTCCGGACTGGCGCAGCGTGAGCTTGCTGAGATCTATTATAATGATGGAAAATATGATGATGCATGGCGTTCTTATGCAAAATATGTGCAGAACCCCAACCACTTCCGTCGTGACGAGCAGCGTTATTCGGCTCTTGCATTCTCTGCAAAGCAGTATGACGAATCGATCAAGTATGCCGAAAGCGTTCTCAGCCAGGATCCCGGCAATCCCTATGCATATCGTTTGCTGATGGTCAACTATGACGCTACCGAAAAACCGGAGTTGGCAGTTGAAAACGGCGAAAAGCTGTTCAATTCACCAAAGCTGGATGAACTGACACTGAACGACTATAAGGTTTATAGCCGCAACCTCATGACTCTTGACCGCGCTCCCGAAGCTGTTACGGTGCTGGAAAAAGGCATCGAGTCATTTAAGGATAAACCGGAGCGTTCGAAGGAACTCATTCCGATGCTCAGCAAGGCATATAACCTTTCAGGCAACAGTGACAAGGCTATTGAAGTGCAGATGGCATTCCTCGATTCAGGTGCGGCTGATGCCAGTGATTATTTCCAGGCTTATTCCAGCTATTTTGCAAAAGCACGTGAAGAAGTGAAGACATCTCCGGAAGCTGCAAAGGCAAGCTTTGACAATGCTTTGAAATATCTTAATCTGGCAATTGAAAAAGCTCTGAACCACTACTATTACTACTATCAGAAAGGCATTCTGCTCTACTCCAGAAACGGCAATGCCATGAACGATGAATCGGCTGCGGCTCTTGAAACGATGCTCAGCAAGCTTGAGGCTTCTTCCGAATCAACAAAGGCAAGCGCAAAGCCCTATCTGCCTTCGACCTACACCCTTCTCGCCATTCACTACTCACACACTGACAAGGCTAAAGCTCTTGAAATGGTGCAGAAAGGTCTGGAAGTAGATCCGGAAAATTCAAATTTAAAGCAGCAGCTTGAAAATTTGCAGAAGTAAGATGGCATTCCCACTGATATTTCATAAAATCAGTGAGAAGAACTGATAACGAGACTGTCGGAAAGCCTGTTGGTGTGCAATCGGCTTTCTGACAGTTTCAGTATTTTTTTCAACCTAATTAATACCATAAATCCTTTATCGTTGTGAATGCAAAGAATGTAGCGGTGCGCGCGCTTTCAGGTGCGGTCTATGTCGGGTTGATCGTAGGCTCTATCTTCGGTCCGGTATGGGCGTTTCCATCGCTTTGCTGCCTGTTTGCTATTATAGGCATTATTGAATTTCAGAAGATGTCGCAGGACGATTTCTATAAGTCGCCCCGCACGCTTTTTGTCGATTTGCTGATAGGACTGTCGATGCCGGCATTCGTTGCGCTTTATCTGACAGCCTATGCTCCATTCGATTCGTTTCTGTTCATTTTTGTGATTGTGATGGTGATTTTCAGAATGGTAATGGAGCTGTATTGCCATCACTCAAATCCGGTGCGCCATATCGGGATGTCGATAATGTCGGTGGTTTATGTTGCCGTTCCGCTTTCGTTTGCCGCTTTGCTCAATGTCATGAACCCATATATACTGCTGTTGATGTTCGTGATGATATGGCTTAATGATACAGGCGCTTTCCTGGTCGGCTCGACTCTCGGCAGTCACAGGCTTTTTGAGCGGTTGTCGCCGAAAAAATCATGGGAAGGCTTCTTCGGCGGACTGATTGCCGCCATTGCTTGCGGATATGCCGCCAAAACCGTATTTCCGGACTGTTTTCAAAACTATAGTTCGATGGCGCTTTGTGCTATCGGGGCAGTGGTCAGCGTTATGTCAACGTGGGGAGATTTGTTTGAATCAATGGTTAAACGAACGTATGGGGTTAAGGACAGCGGCAATATCATTCCCGGACACGGCGGTGTCCTTGACCGTATCGACTCCTTGCTGTTTGTCGCGCCGGCGATAGTGATAATGATTGCGATACTGAGATTTTTCGAGGCGTTCACCTTGATTCAGGGTGCGTGAGATGTAGGATATATAATAAACGAAAAAACATGAGCGACAGAAGATATAATCTGAGAGGCGTTTCGGCATCGAAAGAGGATGTCCACAATGCGATTAAAAATATTGACAAAGGTATATTTCCCAAGGCTTTCTGTAAGATAATCCCTGATATCCTTGGCGGAGATCCCGAGTATTGCAACATAATGCATGCTGACGGCGCAGGAACCAAATCATCTCTGGCCTACATGTACTGGCGCGAGACAGGAGATCTGAGCGTGTGGAAGGGAATAGCGCAGGATGCCCTCATCATGAATATCGATGATCTGCTTTGTGTAGGGGCTACCGATAATATTCTTGTCAGTTCTACTATCGGACGCAACAAGTTGTTGGTGCCCGGCGAGGTGATCTCGGCGATTATAAACGGAACTGAAGAACTCTTGGCTTCTCTCCGCGAGTTGGGTGTGAGCGTTTACAGTACCGGCGGGGAAACGGCCGATGTCGGCGATCTGGTCCGCACAATCATTGTAGATAGCACGGTCACATGCCGCATGAAGCGGTCAGATGTCATTGACAACGCAAATATTTCGGCCGGAGATGTGATTGTCGGTCTGGAATCGTACGGACAAGCCACTTATGAATCCGAATACAACGGAGGAATGGGCAGCAACGGCCTGACTTCTGCGCGCCATGACGTTTTTGACAAATATCTGGCCGAGAAATATCCTGAAAGCTATGATGCGGCAGTGCCTGAAGATTTGGTATATTCCGGAGGAAAACGGTTGACCGATGCGGTTGACGGGACTCCGTTGGATGCCGGGCGGCTTGTGCTTTCGGCAACGCGTACCTACGCTCCGGTGATAAAGAGAATGCTTGATGAGATGCGACCTGCAATTCATGGCATGGTGCATTGCTCCGGCGGGGCGCAGACAAAGGTGATGCATTTTGTCGAGAACAAGCATGTGATAAAAGACAATCTGTTTCCTGTTCCACCGCTTTTTGAACTGATTCAGCAGCAAAGCGGTACTGACTGGTCGGAAATGTATAAGGTGTTCAACATGGGACATCGTATGGAAATCTATCTTCCGGCGGCGCATGCCGATCGTGTAATTGAAATTTCGCGTTCGTTCGGCATAGATGCCAGAATCGTCGGACGAGTGGAGGACGCACCGGCCAACCGTCTTACTATCATCAGCGAAAAAGGCGAGTTTGAATACTGATGGGACGGAACGTTGCCTTTTATGCGTTAGTGGCGTTCCTGTTTGTTTTTGTGATGCCCGGATGCGGGGGCGGTTCATCCTCAGGGATGCAGTCGTCCGGAGCGGCTGCGGTTGATTCCGATAGCGTGAAGCATCACCGATTGCCTGACACTCTGCGCGTCGGAACGCTTTACAGCCCAACGTCCTATTTCATTTATCGTGAGGTTGAGATGGGCTATGATTATGATCTGGTCAAGCGTCTTGGCGAGGACAAGGGAATGGCAATAGATCTTGTCCTTGCAAATAATCTGGCGCAGGCTGTTGAGATGCTGGATTCCGGAAAGATTGATCTTTTGGCCTACGAAGTGCCTGTCACGGCAGAATACCTGGAGCATGTAGTTCCGTGCGGAGTGGAGAATATCACTCATCAGGTGCTGGTACAGCCCAAAACAACGGCCGATAAGCGGATAAAGGATGTGACAGAGTTGGTCGGACGTGCGGTTTACGTTGAGAACGGCTCAAAATATTTCCACCGCATGAAAAATCTTAATGATGAACTTGGCGGTGGAATCGATATCAGGCCGGTTGAAAAAGACACTTTGATAACTGAGGACCTTATTGCTATGGTTTCTGACGGCGAGATTCCGCTGACGGTGGTTGACAGCGATATTGCCGGGCTGAACAAGTCGTATTATCCCAATATCGATGTCTCGCTTCAGGTCGGTTTCCCTCAGCGGTCGGCGTGGGCCGTAGCTCCTTCGCAGAAGTGGCTGGCCGATACAATCAGCGAATGGTCGCGTCAGGAAGCTCCATCACGGCAGCGTGCAACGCTGTTGAAACGCTATTTTGAACGCAGCAAAGACAGCGGTTCGCCGGGAATGGCTTTCGTTGTTGATTTCTCCAAAGGACGAATGTCGCCGTATGACGGCTTGTTCCGGAGACATGCCCGCAAACTGGGTTGGGACTGGCGGCTACTGTCTGCGGTCGGATATGTCGAAAGCCACTATGATTCAACGCAGGTGTCATGGGCAGGAGCGCGCGGCATGATGCAGCTTATGCCTGCCACGGCAAGAGCGTTCGGGCTGACAGGTGACCGCATAACAAACAATGAGGCGAATGTCGAGGTGGCGGTCAAGGTATTTCAGTCGCTTAACAAGTCTCTGTCTTCTCATGTGAAAAATCCGACCGAGAGGCTGAAGTTCATACTTGCTGCCTACAATTCAGGGCTGGCGCATATTCTGGATGCAATAGCGATTGCAAAGAAGATAGGACATCCGTCGGATGTGTGGGATGGGAGTGTTGCGGATGCGCTGATGTTGAAGTCGAATCCGGAATATTATAATGACCCTGTGTGCCGCTACGGTTATTTCCGTGGCAGGCAGACCTATGAATATGTACAGAAAGTGATGGCCTGCTATGAAAAGGCAAAAAAACAAATTCCTATGTAGCGGTGTTATCATCATATAGTTTCAATTAAGAAGTATTAATCAGGAATAAACAAACGAGAGATGAAGAAAAGGTATTTAACAGTGGCAACAGTGCTGATTGTGTGCGCAAGCTTTGTCGCAACATCATGTATAGGCAGTTTTTCGCTGACCAACAAGCTTCTGACCTGGAACAAGCAGGTGGGTAACAAATTTGTCAATGAGCTGGTGTTCTTTGCTTTCTGGATTCTTCCTGTCTATGAAGTGTCGGCGCTTGCTGATGTGTTGGTGTTGAACAGCATTGAGTTCTGGAGCGGCTCCAATCCTATGGCGCAGGGCAAGAAGGTGATTGACGGTCAGGATGGACGCTATATCGTTGAGTGTGACGGCAAGGGCTACACTGTGACTTCGGAGAATGATGGAAGCGTTGTCCGTCTGGATTTTGAGGAAAGCAATCAGACATGGTATGTCAAGGCCGACGGCCAGACTTATGAGCTGATGACGTTTGTCGATGATACGCATGTGGCTCTGCCTGATGCCGATGGCGGAAAAGTTGTTGTCGAATTGTCGCAGCCCGGAGTTTTAGCATATCAGCAGACGGTGGCCGACCGTGCTTTTATGGCCGTCCGCTAACGTATGGTTAATGAAGAAAATAGTGTTTCTCCGCCACGGCCAAAGCCTGTGGAATCTTGAAAACCGTTTTACCGGATGGACGGATATCGACCTTTCTGATCTTGGGCGGCAGGAGGCTGCCGTTGCAGGAAAGCTGATGAAAAATGCCGGTATTGTGCCGGATATCTGTTTCACGTCATATCTTCGTCGCGCCATACACACTCAGCAGATAGCATGTGAACAAATGGGATGCGACTGGATTCCGGTGGTCAAGGACTGGCATCTGAACGAACGTCATTACGGTGCGCTTCAAGGTCTTGATAAGGAATCGACAGCCAGGGAGTATGGCGAGGCCACGGTTCACGAATGGCGCAGGAGTTTTGATGAGACTCCGCCGCCACTCACGGCTGATGATCCTCGCTATCCCGGCAATGATCCGCGATATAAGGCATTGACCGCCGATGAACTTCCATTGGCGGAATCGCTTCGTGACACTATCGGGCGAGTCCGTTGCTGTTGGGAGGAGAAGATTGTCCCATCGCTGCAACTGTATGACACGGCTCTGGTGGCGGCGCATGGCAACAGTCTCCGCGGTCTGGCCATGATTATGCAGCATTTGACTGTGGCAGAAATTATTGATATTGAGATTCCGACAGGACGGCCGTGGGTGTTTGAGGTCGATGGCCGTATGAAGGTCGTGTCGAATTACTATCTGTGAATCATGAATCGGATTTGTCCGTTATCTGACAATATTATTTCTTGATGGAAAAATTTTGGCAATATAATCGCATATAATTGTAAAAATCATTACTTTTGTATGTTGGCATTGTGTGTAGGCTGATAGCCGACCGGTTATGCCTGATGCATTATAGGTAATTTCTGAAATGAAAAAGTTTTTATACAGTTTCTTGGGTACGATGGCCGGAATATGGTTGTCGGTGATGCTGGGCGGGCTTCTTGTTTTTCTGACGTTTGTAGCCCTGGTGAATAATATGATTTCAAAGCCGGCTGATATCAAGAGTGGAAGCGTTTTGAGGATAGATCTGTCGGGCGTTATGATAGATAGAGCCTACAGCCGCAGTTTTCAGGATGCTTTGCAGAGTAGTGGCGAAGAACGCTTGTCAATGACTGACATTGTCAATGCCATACAAAAGGCTAAAAAAGATGACAAGATTGCCGGCATATTGCTTGATTGCTCTTCCGGTGTGGATGCCGGTCTGGCTCAGTGTGGCGAGATAATCAGGGCTCTCAATGATTTCAAAACTTCAAAAAAATGGATATGGGCCTACGCCGATAATTATTCTCAGGCTGATTATTTCATAGCTACGGCAGCTGATTCGGTGTATGTCAATCCGGTCGGAATGGTCGATGTGCATGGACTCGGCGGATCAATGTTTTTCTTTAAAGATCTGCTTGATAAGATCGGTGTTGAAGCTCAGGTGGTCAAAGTCGGAACATATAAAAGTGCAGTGGAGCCGTTCTCGCTCAATGATATAAGCGAGGCTAACCGTGAGCAGACGCTGCATTTTCTGAATCGTCTGTGGGACAGTATGCGCGGAGTGATTGCCAAGGGACGGAAGGTTGAGACTGACAGCATCAATGCTTGGGCTGAGCGATATGAGTTTGCGCAGCCATGTTCTACCTATGTTGCAGACAAGCTGGTCAACGGATTGCTTTATCGTCGCCAGCTTGATGACAAGGTGCTGGCGAAGACCGGGACAAAGGAACTCCAGTATGTGGATTTTCAAGATTATATAGCATCTGACCTGCTTGTTCCTGCCGGTAAAGACGGAACAAAGGTAGCCGTGCTTTATGCACAGGGCGACATCACCGAAAACGGCGAAGGCGGTATAGCATCTGACCGTCTGGTGCCGGAGATATTGGAACTAGCCAAGGATAAGACAATCTCCGGCCTGGTGCTTCGTGTCAATAGCGGTGGCGGCAGCGCGTTTGCTTCCGAACAGATATGGGAAGCTCTCGAACAATATAAGTCAGAGACCGGCAATCCGTTCTATGTCTCGATGGGCGATATGGCTGCATCCGGCGGCTACTATATTTCATGCGGGGCTGATAAGATTTTCGCTTCGCCTATGACGCTTACAGGTTCAATCGGCATATTCGGTATAATACCCAATGCCGGAAAACTGTTGAAGGACAAACTTGGCGTTAACACAGTCACTCTGACAACGAATACCGGCAATTTCCCGAGTTTCTTCGCTCCGATGGACGAAGGGCAGCGGGCGGCCATGCAGATGTATGTCGATCGTGGCTATGAACTGTTTGTCAAGCGTGTGGCCGAATCGCGCGGCATGACAACCGCTGAGGTCAAAGAGGTGGCTCAGGGTCGTGTATGGGCCGGAACAAGCGCTCTCGAAGCCGGATTGGTCGATGAACTCGGCGGCCTGCGTGAGACTCTTACGGCAATGGCCAAAGAACTTGGTGTTAAGTATGAAGAACTTGTCATTGAGCAATATCCGATCTATACTCCGCAATGGTGGGAGCCGTTGTTCAAGATGTCAGACAGCGAGATATATGCGGCGTTGGGATCATCGCTGACCATATCTCCGAAAATATATGGCGAGGCCGTAAAGCGCATCCGTTCGATGTATCCGCTTCAGTGCCGCGTCAATTATATCTATTTGAGGTGATTGACTGAAATATTTAATCGGCGGAATCAAAATATAACTGCATCAACATGGCCAAAAACAAAATACTGTCGCTGTTTCTGCTTTATCCCATAAGCAAGATTTATGGCATGGTCATGGCTGTACGGAACATGATGTTCGACCGTGGGCTGCTAAAGCAGGAGTCTTTTGATATTCCGGTGATTGTGGTAGGGAATATCGCTATGGGTGGTGCGGGAAAGACCCCCCACACGGAATATATTGTCAATGCACTGTGCCGACATTTCAAGATTGGTGTGCTGAGCCGTGGCTATAGGCGCAAGACTCGCGGATTTGTGTTGGCGACAACCAATTCGCATGTCGGGGACATTGGCGACGAGCCGTATCAGATATATCATAAGTTCCGCAGGGAAGGAGTGGCTGTGGCTGTCTGCGAAAAGCGGGTCAACGGCATCCGCGAGATGCGCAGGCTGATCCCCGATCTGGATTTGATTGTGCTTGATGATGCATTCCAGCATCGCTATGTCAAGCCTTCGGTGTCGGTGGTGCTGATGGAATATAACAGACCGGCCTATAATGACCATCTGCTTCCTTATGGACGGCTGCGTGAGCCGGTGAGCGCGTTCAATCGTGCCGATATTGTGATCGTCACCAAGTGTCCGGAGACGATGAAGCCGATGGAGACCCGCGTGTTCAAGACTAATTTGAATTTGTTCCCCTATCAGAAACTTCTTTTTTCAAGCTATGTCTATCTGCCTATCGAGCCGGTTTTCCCGGAGAATGTCAGACCCGGCGATTTGATGCAGCTTAACAGGCTGACACCGGATGATGCTGTCCTTGCCGTGACCGGAGTGGCAAATCCGAGACCTTTCGTCAGGCAGCTTCGCAAATATGATGCGATGGTTAAGGTAAGGCGGTTTGTTGACCATCATAATTTCACCCATTCGGATATGGTGAACATCTTGCATAGATATACCTCTATGTCGGGCGACCGCAAGATTGTGGTGACAACTGAAAAGGATGCTGTCAGGCTGAAAAACAATCCCTATTTCCCGCCGGAACTCAGGGCTGTGACATATTATATGCCGATTAAAGTCAGCTTCAAGGACTATAACGACAAGCCGCTGGAGGAAATCATAGAGCAGTTGCTGAGAACAGAACGCCGCTTTCACGGATAAGCCTGTGTCGGGCCGGATGGAATAGAGTCTGCGGCAAGTGACTTAAAACAAAAAGCTGAAACAAATTGTTAAATCATTGTTGAAATATTAAAATCATGTTGACCAAAATTCAAGAAACTGCTGATTATATCAAAGCAAAAGTAGGTGCGATGCCCGATACGGCTATTATCCTTGGCACAGGCCTGGGCGCACTTGTAGATCATATTGAAGATAAAAAGTATATCCCTTACACGGAAATTCCCAATTTCCCGGTATCGACAGTTGAGGGCCATAGCGGAAATTTGATTTTCGGACGTCTTGGCAGCAAGCCGGTGATGGCAATGCAGGGTCGTTTCCATTATTATGAAGGATATGACATGAAGCAGGTGACGTTTCCGGTGCGCGTAATGAAGCAGCTTGGCATAAATACCCTTTTTGTCAGCAATGCGGCCGGTGGCATGAACAAGGACTTCCGGGTGGGTGATGTGATGATTATCACAGACCATATCAACCATTTTCCGGAAAATCCGCTGCGCGGAAAGAATGACAATCGCCTTGGCCCGCGTTTCCCGGCGATGACAGAAGCCTATGACCACAAACTGATTAAACTGGCTGATGAGATTGCTGCGGAAAAAGGAATCAGAGTGATGCACGGTGTTTATGTCGGCGTTCCTGGTCCGACATTCGAGACCCCGGCTGAATATGAGTTCTTCCGCATTATCGGTGGTGATGCCGTTGGCATGTCAACCGTTCCGGAAGTGATTGTCGCCAACCATGCTGGCATGAGAGTGTTTGGCGTTTCTGTCATAACAGACCTTGGCGGCAAGGATGTTACGGAGGTGCCCACCCATGAAGAGGTGCAGAAGGCAGCTCAGGCAGCTCAGCCCAAAATGATGGAGATTATGCGTGAACTGGTTGAGCGCGCAGAATAAACCACGATATGGAAACGGAAATTTCAACGGTCGGTGAGTTTGGACTCATCGACCGGATTACTGAGGGCATCAGTCATGTCAATGGCTCGACAGTGGTCGGAGTCGGCGATGATGCGGCGGTGTTGCGCTATCCTGACACCGAAGTGCTTGTCAGCACTGACTTGCTGGTCGAGGGCGTGCATTTCGACCTGACCTATGTGCCTTTGAAGCATCTTGGTTATAAAGCCGCGGTTGTCAATTTCTCCGATATTTATGCGATGAACGGAACACCGCGCCAGATAACGGTGTCGCTCGGTATTTCTTCGCGATTCACGGTTGAGCATATCGAGGAACTGTATTCCGGAATTCGTCTGGCTTGTGAGATCTACGGCGTGGATCTCGTTGGCGGCGACACAACAGCATCTCGATCCGGATTGGTCATAAGCGTGACCTGTATCGGAGATGCTCCTAAAGATAAGGTGGTGATGCGTTCCGGAGCGAAAGATACGGATCTTATTTGCGTCTCCGGCGATCTGGGTGCGGCATATATGGGATTGCAGTTGCTTGAGCGCGAGAAAAACGTTGGGGCCGGTCAGAAAGATTTTGTCCCCCAATTCGAGGGAAAGGAATATCTTATTGAACGGCAGCTGAAGCCGGAAGCCCGCAGGGATATTATAAAGGATCTGGATGCGGCCGGAATTGTTCCGACGGCGATGATGGATGTCAGTGACGGACTTTCTTCCGAGCTGCTGCATATCTGCAAGGCCAGCAATGCCGGATGCCGGATATATGAGGATCGTATTCCGATCGACTATCAGACCGCGGTGATGGCTGAGGAGGTCAATATGAATCTTGTGACGGCGGCAATGAATGGCGGGGAGGACTATGAACTGGTGTTCACTGCTCCGCTCCATTTTCATGACAAACTTCAGAAGATTGACGGTATAAAGGTGATCGGATATGTGACAAAGCCGGAATTGGGATGTGCTATGGTGACCCGCGATGGCGTTGAAATGCAGCTTCGCGCCCAAGGATTCAATCACATGCCGCCGGCAGAAGAATCGTGTGCGGCGGATGCCGATACGGCAGAAAAATGATCGTGCAGACTGTTTATATGTCCGAAGATAGCTGATATATCGGTGAAAATAGCTAACTTTGCAGCATAAAATTGGACAATAGCACATTTAAATTCAGACAACATCCAAGTCATGATAAATCGCGTTTTAATCCGAATTAAAGTGATCCAGATGCTTTACAGCTATCTGCTGACGCAAGGAGAGTTCAAATTACAGCCTGTGCCTGAAAATGCCACTCGCGACAAACGGTTTGCATACGAATTATATGCAGATCTTCTGTTGATGATCGTTCGGTTGTCGGGAATGCGTGTTGTCCCTGAGGCGCGTGTTATAAGCGGAGTCGATGACAATCGTTATCTTTCGGCAAACCGTATCGGGAAATTGCTGTGGACAGACCGTGATTTGCGTATGGTCGCTGTGAAAACCGGTTTTTCCGGACGCTATAGTGATGCCTTGATTTCGGATATTTACAATCAGATTGTCCGTTCGGCAGCATATCGCAGCTTCATCCGCCTTAAAAACCATGAATTGGCGGATGATGTCAAATTCTGGACAACTATTGTCAACTCCATTTTTGCGAAAAGTCCTGAGCTTATGGCATTGGCGCGCAATTCCGAGTTGTTTTCAACCAAAGGTTTTGAGGATGCTTTGATGATGACATCTTCCGCTGTTGAAGAAGCGGGCGATTTCCGTGGCCGTTACGTGTCGGCAATAAATGCGCTCAAACGTTCGCTCGACAAAGCTTATGAACTTTATCATGCGTTGCTTGCTCTGCCTGTGGAGCTTGTCCGGCTTGAAGATCAGCGGCTGGATGCCGCCCGGCATAAGTTTCTGGCAACGGCCGATGATCTGAATCCCAATATGCGTTTTGTCGAAAACGGATTGGTAAAGCTTCTTTCGGAGGATGAGGATTTGAAAGGGTTCATGACAGACCACCCATTCTCGTGGAATGATGATCCGGTGCTTCTGCGTTCGTTCCTGAGCAAGATACTCGCTTCCGATATTTATAAGGAATATATGGAGGCCGATTCAACCGATTTGAAATCTGACTGCGAGTTTTGGCGCAACATATTCAGAACTGTGATACTCCCAAGCGATGATCTTGCCGAGGCGTTGGAAAATCTGTCGGTCTATTGGAATGATGACCTTGACATCGTAGGGACTTTCGTGATGAAGACCATACGCCGCTTTGCCGATCAGTCAGTTGCGGGAAAAGTGTTGTTGCCTCAGTTTAAGGATGAGGAGGATGCGGCGTTCGGCAATGAGCTTTTTGTTGACACCGTAGGGCATTTTGAGGAATACCGCAGTTATATTGACCGCTTTATCGACCGCCGTCAGTGGGATGCTGATCGTCTGGCTTTCATGGATGTTGTCATTATGACCGCATCAATCTCAGAGTTGCTTAACTATCCTGCAATTCCGATTGCCGTTACGCTCAACGAGTATATCGAGATAGCCAACTGTTACAGCACGCCTAAAAGCGGCCAGTTTATCAACGGAATACTTTTTTCCGTGATTAATTATCTAAAAAATGAGGGCAAACTCAATAAAAATTAAAAAATAAATAGTAAATTCGCATACACACGCCGTGTGTTTTAAATTGTATAACTTAAATTGAAAAAGATATGGGAAATGGAATGGAAAGCATTATAATGATTGTGCTGCTGGTGGTTGTTTTTTACTTCTTTATGATCCGTCCGCAGCAGAAACGTCAGAAAGAAATACGCAAATTCCGTGAGGGAGTCCAGTCGGGTGACCGCGTTGTGACTGCCGGCGGCATTTATGGCAAGGTGCGTTCGGTGAAGGAAACCACGTTTGTGATTGAAATCGCCAATGGTGTGAACATCACAATAGACAAAGGTTCGGTATATCCTTCAGCTGCTGAGGCTCAGACCGATGTGAACGCAGAGAGCAAGAAAGACTGACTTTTTGATTTTTCATAGAAGCCGCTGCAATTGTGCGGCGGCTTTTTTAATCTAACTATATCTCTATGGAAAAGTCGCCGCGCAGATTGGTCAGCCGCACGGTAGGTTCGGTCAACCGCAAGTTGCACACCAGAAAGGGGCGCAATCTGGTGCTTTATCTGTTGTGTTTCGTTGTCGCGTTCTTTTTTTGGGGTATAATAACGTTGGATGAAACGGCCGAACGCGATTATGAAATTCCGGTCGAGTTTATAAATGTGCCTGACAGCGTTGTAGTTATAAATGATGCGCCGAAACATGTCAATGTCGTGGTCAAGGGCAAGGGAATACAGTTTTTCAGATATTATTTTGTTTCGCTGCCCACTATGCAGATTGATTTCCGGCAATATTCCGGACCGGGCAACCGCATTTTGCTCACGCGGTCGAAGATAGACAGCCGCATCCGCGATATTTTCGGTCAGGGCGTGAGCGTGGTGTCGGTCAATCCGGATTCGATTCGCCTTGCCTACACTTCCGGTAAGGGATACATGGTGCCGCTTAAAATCTATGTGAAAATTACCCCCAGTTCAAACAGTGTTGTGAGCGGCCCTGTGGTGGCGGCATTGGATTCGGTCAGAGTCTTTACCCTGACCGGCGAGCAGCCGCCGATTGACTATGTAGAGACGGAACTTCTTCAGCGTCACGACCTTTCGGATACGCTTGTGAGCGAGGTGGCGATTAAGAAAATCCCCGGTTTGAGGATTATTCCGGAATCTGTCAGAGTGACCGTCCCGATTGAGCTTTTGGTGTCGAAAAAATGTTCATTGCCCATCACGGCTGTCAATGTGCCTGAAAATGCAAGGCTGATAACATATCCATCATCGGTGGAGGTCAGTTATCTTGTCCCGATGCGCCTGAGCGGGCAGTCTCTGGCTGCGCATGCGGTCATTGACTACAATAAGATCAATTCAGACTCCCGCTATGCCCCTGTCGATATTGAGTCGATGCCCGGTGGCTACAGGATTGTGTCAGTGTCTCAGGATAGTGTCGAGTATGTCGTTGAACGATAACGGTTTCGGCATGAATAACAAATTGATAGCCATTACGGGCGGAATCGGAGCCGGGAAGAGCGTGGTCAGTGAGATTCTGCGTGCGCTGGGTTATGAAGTCTATGACTGCGATTCGCGTGCAAAGAAAATCATGGACGAAAGCCGGCCGATAAAGCAGGCTATCGCAGAAGAAATATGCCGTGATGCGATAACCGCCGATTGGGTGATTGACCGCAAAAGACTTGCGGATGCCGTGTTTGCGGATGCCGATAAGTTGGAGCGTCTCAATGCGCTGGTTCATGAGGCGGTTAGAAATGACATACGGCAGTGGAGCTGCGGCCGTGATCTCGCGTTTGTGGAGACTGCAATTCTGTATCAGAGCGGTCTTGATGCAATGGCCGATGTTGTGTGGGAGGTTGACGCGCCTGTCGGATTGAGGATTGACAGGGTGATGGAGCGCAGCGGTTTGTCGCGCCGGCAGGTCGAAAGCCGGATTAATGCGCAGAGCGGATTCGTTGCGGGGCGTTGTCATCCGCATGTGGTGAGGATTCCCAATGATGGCTGCAGCCCATTGCTTCCCCGCATCGAGAACTTGCTTGCTTCGTTGGCCTGCCGGTGACAATGGTTTTATAGAATTGCGAAATCATCGGCATCGCGCCAGGGGGTGAAGAAATTTCTGGCAGCATTGAGGCGGTCTGCTTCAAGAACTGTGCAGACGGTTCCGTCATCGCAGGTTTTGCCTGCCGGTTTGCCCCAATTGTCGAGAATCAGAGAGTCGCCGCGTTGATATTCGCCGTAATGGTCTTTGCCTTCACGGTTGCAGCCAAGCACATAGGTTTGATTTTCGATGGCACGCGCAATGAGCATGTGTTTCCATGCATAGAATCTGGAATGAGGCCAGTTGGCCGGTACGATGAGTGCATCGTAGTCAAGCGAGCGGCTGCGGTTCCAGACCGGGAAGCGAATGTCATAGCAAATGGCCATTTTCAACTTCCATGAGCGGAATTCAATGATTGGCGATTGCTTCTCTCCGGCTGTGATGATATCGCTTTCGCTGCCTGCGCTGAAGAGGTGGCGCTTGTCGTAAAATGAGATTTTCCCATCAGGTGTGACAATGAATCCCCGGTTAAACAGCTTCCCATCGTCTTTGACCACAAGGCTTCCGCATATTGCCATGTCACGCCGGTCGGAGATGGCGCATAGGCGTGTCAGGATGCGGTCGCTCTGTTGTGCGATCTTGTCAAGC
>CAYTLU010000164.1:0-2077 GCA_964438665.1 uncultured Bacteroides sp. | reverse complement strand
CCAACAGTTCCTCATTGCCGCCAACACCCTTGCGCAGGATGGGATTGAGCACCAATTGCCAATTCTTGTGCATCAGCTCCTCGGGGGCGGCTACGATAAAGTCGATCAGGATCTTGCCGGCGCGCTCCACCAGATTTCGCCGGCTCGATACGGTCACCGTAACGGTCTCGATATTGCCGACGGCGATCTGGTTGCCCTCTTCGTCAACTTCCTTGATGTAGAAGCCGCCCAACGAATCGGGCGAAGTGCCTTTATCGTCAACCTCCTTGATACGGCTCTCGATCAGTCGTTTGGCCTTCTTCCGATCGCTTTCAGCCTTGTAGGCCTGTTGCGACTTGGCGGGCAGGTGCAGGTAGCCTTGCGGGTCTGATTGGGAAAGTTTGTGCAGGCTGTTGCAGCCGACCGACAAGAGCGCGGCACAGAGCGGCAATATGACGCGGTATTGAATTCGTAACTTCATACGCATCAATTATTTATCGGTGATCTACTGCGCCGTTTACATCCACTGTGTAGACCCTGCGCTTGTTGCCCGGATGGGTACAAACCTGACGGATCACCAGCGATGCGTTCTTCATCCACGATTCGTAGGGAACTTCCATTCGGTATTCGATTGTCTGGTCCTTCGAATCGCCTTTGACATCGATGATCCTATACGGTTCGCGCGAGGCCCAGCTGAAGTTGGTCAGACGTTCCTGACGTTCGCGCATGTGCTTCTGGTAACGCCCTTCGATGATGATGTGCGGGAGCAGCACGACCGACTGGCGGTCCGATGTGCTCAACTCGGGAATGATCATCCAGCTGGTCGAGCGGGTGACGGAGTTGCCCGAGACGAAGAATTCCAGTTCGACGACCAATTTCCCGTTTTGTTCGACAAGTTGTTTGCGCGTCACGGAGAAATCGCCGACAATAGTGGTCTGTGCGCCGGCGGGCGTCAGGCCAGCCAACGACAAAAGTAAGAACACGAGGAGATATCTTTTCATGGCTGCGATTCTATTTTTTATTTTTACCGTTAAACAGATAGACCAGTGAGACGCTCAACTCGGTGGGCATGGGCAGATAGTTTACTTTGTCGCGTCCGCGCCAGGAAGAGCCTTTCAAGGACGAAAGGTTGGTGTTGGGTTCGGCGTGGTGCTTGATGCGGGCCAGACCCACACCGCCCGAAACCTCCAGGTTCAGGTGCGGCGAGAGATAGAACGAATAGCCCAAGCCGACACCGGCGGCCACGAATGTTCCGCAACGGTAGGTAGTCATAAGAGTCTTGAGTTGTCTGAATTTGTCGCCGATAAAGGGGACTTTGAAACCGCCGACCTCAAAACCTCCTGCCATTAAATGCGCACTGAAGAACAGACGCGTATGGGGTTCGGTGACCCAGTATCGGTATTCGGGGCGGAGAAACCAGTGCTGGATTTTGTTGTCGGCACCGTAGGTCCAGGGGTTAAGGTTAAAGGTAAGATTGACTGTCGAGTGCTTGCTCACAGTCATTTCACCACCGGCATTCAGCGTGCCCGTAGCCCAGTAGAGTAAATTGGTCTTGACGGCCCATTTTTGCGCTTGCACTTGGGTGGCGGAGCAGAATATTCCGATGAGCAGCAACAAAATCAAGAGTGCGTTTTTTCTCATATTTATTTATCCCGTTTGGTTCTAGCAACTTGCCAATTGTATTTTCGGCGACGCAAAAATAGAAACAAAAATAATATTATCAAAATTTCGAACATGTTTTTTTTATTACAATGCTATCTTCGCGGAAAAGACTGCTTAGTGTGCGGGTGTGACGGCTGAAAAATGTTGTCCTACGGCGATGCCACTGAAATATCTGTTTATCTTTGACTTAGCCGAAAATACTTCTGCCCGCTCGATTTATTTGGCATTACGCTTGCTTATCCGTATATTTGTGCATGATATGAAAAAACTGCCGATATAATGAACACAATGAGAATGATGCGCGTCGCAGTAGCGGTTGTGTGTATGATGACGACCCTGCCGGCGATGGCGCAGTTCGATCTGAGAAAAGCCTTCAGTGCCGGTATCAAGGCCGCTTGGGCTGTCACGCTGACCGACAGGCAAATGGCTGCCTATG
>CAYTLU010000163.1:0-2340 GCA_964438665.1 uncultured Bacteroides sp. | reverse complement strand
CAGCATGCTCCATTTCCATCGGGCGTTAGCTCCCAGTGAATGTATCTTTACATTTTTCAGTTTGGGGTCGCCTGTTTGCAGAGTGTATGGGTTGATATATATCATCGACTCGTTTAGCATCCAGTAGTTTGGCCGTTCGGTTCTGTAGCTGTAGCTGAGAGCGGTCTGAACAGTTCCCCATTGATTGGCCCAAGAGATGGATGGAAACAGATCATTGGTGTGTCTTGACATTGACTCGGACGCATTGATATAATCGGTATAGTTGAAGCCTACATGCTCGTAGCGAAGTCCTGCGCTAATGTTTCCGACTTTCGGTATCATGCAAGCGTATTCGACAAACGCGGCAATGTTGTTTTCTTTCACTCTCGAAGATGTGCTGGGCAATAGGCTTCCGGTCAGGCTGTAGCTTGATTTGCGATGCACGAAGCTCATCTCCGTGCCTGCCGACAACTGGCCTCGCCAGACCGGATATGTTAATACAAGCTTGTCGGCTAGCATCGTATTGCGTGTCGGAGAAACGGATGACATCTCTGTCTCGACATCGTTATACTCTTTGATGGAAACATTGTCAGTCTGCTTGTTTGTCAGGAAATCTACATTAAGGTCTATGCCGAGTTTGCCGATGCTACCGTTGTAATATGCGTTGCCTTCCCAGTTGTATGGCTGTTTTTCGCTGCTGTGTTGTGTCGAGTTGGAATATTGCTCGGTAGCTTCTTCCGCTGACTCAAAAACGCGTTCGGAGACCCGGTTTTCGATCCATGCATCATATCCGCCATCAAACCTTTCTCTGCGCTCTATGCGCATGCCGATGGAATGATTGTCCGATGGCTGCCAGTTGAATCCGATGTTGTAGTTCAAGCCCCGCCCTGTCCAGTCATAGCGGAGATCGTTGCGTTGCTCTATGCAGGTAATGGCGCCATTTCTCTTGATATAGCTCCATTGGTGGGGATGTGTGTCGTTGACATTGCTCCATTCCCAGTAGTTCACCATTCCGAACACGTCAAGAGAATTGTGACGGTAACGCAGGTTCAACGTCCCGCTCGGGTCATAATAGCCATAGCGCAAATCATTGACACTGTTCATGCTTAGATCAAAACCGAACCCATCGCCCTGATGCCGCACCGTTTTGATGCGGACAACGGCTGACACGGTGGCATTATACATCGCCCCCGGATTCGTAATGACCTCCACATCCTTTATCTCCTCGCTGCGCATGCGCTTCAGCTCATCGAGATCCTGAAGTCGCCGGCCATTGATATAGTAAATCGGTTTGCCTCGGCCAATCACTTCAAGGTCTTCTCCTTTCTGTGTCATGCCCGGAACTTTGGATAGCATTTCCTTTGCCGATCCCGACTGGCTGAGTACTGTTCCCTCAATGTTTGTCACCATTGAATTTCCTGTGAGTTTCGTCTTTGGTTTCTGGCCGATGGCCGTCACCTCTCCAAGCAATTGCGAATTCTCTGACAGCGAAACATTAACCGGCCCGCCGCTGACGTTGATGAGTTTGGTCTCATAACCGATACACGATATGTTGAGAATCCCTTTATTCGTTGGCGCAGTTATGATAAAGCGGCCATTCTCATCCGTTGTCGCTCCCTGTACGAAAGTAGAGTCGCTGGCATTGAGAAGTATTACATTCGCATACGGCACAGGCTCTTTATTGCCGTCAGTCACATGCCCTGCTATTTCATGTGTTGGCGCGGGTTCTTCAGCAAAAGCCTTCGTGCCCGCCGTCAGGTTCAATCCGGCTATGATAGCCGCAGTCAGAATCCCTGTTTTAAAAAATTTCCGGTTCATTTTGCTTTGTTTCCGAATAGTTAAATCGGGAGCAAAGGTATATTGCCGTATGGCAACCTATTTGTAAAAAACGGACATTCTTCATATCAGATTCTCAATCTTGATCTTTTTTTTCATCAGTCCGCTAAAGTCTGACCGGAATGCTTCCGTCAGATCCGATTTTGCAGACAGCAATTCAGATGGAGAATAACCGCACAGTGTGCGGAAATCGGAAGTCATGTGTGATAGGTCGTAATATCCGCAACGCCATGCGATCTCCGTCAGAAGTGCTTCCTCTTTGGATTTTTGCAGCTCCATCAACGCTTTGTTGAATCGAAGCAG
The DNA here is from genome assembly GCA_964438665.1 of uncultured Bacteroides sp. Classification (GTDB taxonomy): domain Bacteria; phylum Bacteroidota; class Bacteroidia; order Bacteroidales; family Muribaculaceae; genus Paramuribaculum. Next base: position 222 of record CAYTLU010000163.1, on the reverse strand, counting down.
GCGAAGATACGACTTCGGATTTATGCCCACATATTTATTAAAAACACGCGTGATCTGCGTGTAGTTATACTTACATATACATTACTGAAATGGAATTCATCACACTACCTTGTCATGAGGTTCTTCGCCCATTTATAAGAAATTATTGGCTGCTTACAGCCTATTGCACTGCCAAAGGCACACAACAGGTGTTCTCCAACGGAGCGGCAAGCCTGCATTTCT
>CAYTLU010000162.1:0-2787 GCA_964438665.1 uncultured Bacteroides sp. | reverse complement strand
GAGTTGATTATTGATAGCATAACCTTTCACAAGATACTCTTTGAGTACCTTGTTTGCCCATTGACTATAATAAGATTATGTGGAAGATTTCACCATATACGGCCATAATATGTTAAAAATAAACGCTATCTTTGCGCTATTAAAGAATGACAGTGCTTTGTTAGATGGAGATAATTGATAATGTGAACAAGACGCTGAAAGATGACATGCTTGTCACACTGCGCTCTGGCTCGAAAGTGGCCATAGCCGCATCTTGTTTCTCCATCTATGCGTTTCAAGAGTTGAAAGAGCAGCCGTCGGACGCGGTTACTATTCCGCTTGTTGGGCTGAATCTCGATGCTGTATGGCAGCATGTTGTTGCCGCGATTGGCGATATGGAGGTCGCCGAGGGGAACTCGCTCGACGAGCAGATTTACGCCGACGATGAACGGGCCAAACTGTTGAAGCGGATTGAGATGCTGGAACGCCAAATGCGCGCCATGACCCAAAAGCACCGGCAGAGAGAATTATATGCAGAGATTAAAAAGTTAAAGCAGAGTATAAATGAACAAGTTAAAAATGCAAAGCCGTGATGTGGTGGGTGGCAATGTGGCGAATATCGCCGCGTTGTTTCCGCAGTGCGTTACCGAGCGATTGAATAAAGAGGGCAAGCCGGCACTTGCGATTGACTTCGAGAAACTCCGTGCCGAGTTGTCGCATGATGTGATCGGCGAGGGCGAGGAACGCTACCAATTTACTTGGCCCGACAAACGGGCGGCTTCGCGTCTTGCCAACGAGCCGACCACGATGACGCTGCGCCCCTGCCGCGAGGAGTCGGTGGACTTTGACAACACGCAGAATCTTTATATCGAGGGTGACAACCTCGATGTGCTGAAAGTGTTGCGCGAAACCTACCTTGGCAAGGTGAAGATGATCTATATCGACCCGCCTTATAACACGGGCAATGATTTTGTCTATAATGACGACTTTGCACAGGGCCGCGAGACCTTCGAGCAGCAAAGCGGTTTGTTCGATGAGGAGGGCAACCAAACGCTTGACCCGATGCAGCGCAATACCGAGGCCAACGGTCGTTTCCATACCGACTGGCTCAATATGATATATCCACGCTTGAAAGTCGCTCGTGATTTGCTGACGGAGGATGGTGTCATCTTTATTTCGATTGATGATAATGAAGTGGAGAATTTAAGAAAGATCTGCGATGAAATTTATGGCAACCAAAATTTTTTAGCAACTTTTATTTGGGAAAAAAGAACATCAAGGGAAAACAGAAAAGTATTTTCGGTCAATCATGATTATATCTTAGCATATTCCCGCAATTACTCTGACTTCGGAATTTCACGTGGACTATTGCCATATACAGATGACATACTCAAAAGGTATAGTAATCCTGACAATGATTCACGAGGAAATTGGCAGTCTGTCGCCCTTTCTGTGCAGGGCGGTCATGGTACAAAGTCTCAATTTTATAAAATTAAAACCCCAAGTGGTAGAATTATAGATGTGCCATCTGGGTTATGTTGGAGATATACAGAGTCCAAATTAGCTGAATTAATTGCAGATAACCGCATTTATTTTGGACCAGAAGGAAATAATGTTCCGAGATTAAAAGTATTTCTTAACGAAATGGAACATGGCATTACGCCTCACACATTATGGAAATCGGAAGAGGTTAGCACAAATGATTCCGGTAAAAGGGAATTATTAAATATTTTTGATGGTTGCGCTTTATTTGAAACACCTAAACCCGTTTTATTAATAAAACGCTTATTGGAAATATCTGATAAAAATAAATCGTATATAGTCCTTGACTTCTTCAGTGGCTCCGCCACTACCGCCCATGCAGTAATGAAACTCAATGCCGAAGACGGAGGCAACCGCAAGTTCATCATGGTGCAACTTCCTGAATTGACCGATAAAAAGAGCGAAGCCTATAAAGCCGGATATAAGAATATCTGCGAGATAGGGAAAGAACGCATCCGCCGTGCCGGAAAGAAAATTATCACTGATTTAGGTGCGATGTCGTCTGCGTATAAAAAGCAGATAGATATATTAACGGAACAAATTGAGAGTGCTTCATTGTTTAAGCATTCTCCATCGACAACCCAAATAGAGGAGAAAATAACACAGATAAAAGAAGAGCGAGAACGCATTGAGAAGATCATCAAAAACCTCGATACGGGTTTCCGTGTATTGAAACTCGACTCGTCGAATATGGAGGAGGTGTACTACACGCCCGACAAGTTCGATCCGAACCAGCTTGACAGTTTGGTGGATAATATCAAGGCAGACCGCACGAGCGAAGACCTGCTGTTCCAAGTGATGCTCGACCTCGGCATCGAACTCTCGGCGAAGATTGAGCGCAAGGAGATTGCCGGCAAAGAGGTCTTCTCGGTAGACGAGGATTATCTGCTCGCCTGCTTCGACAAGGAGGTGAACGAGACGACCATCGAGGAGATGGCGAAGTTGTATCCTACCCACCTCGTTATCCGCGATGCTTCGGCCGCCAATGACAATGTGCTCGACAACTTCGACCAAATCATCGCCATTTACTCCAACGAGAAGAAAATAACAACACATATCCTCTAACAGTTATGACCGAAATAGAACAATTACACAACGAATGGCTTTCATATCAGCCTTTAACAGAGGAGATAAACAGCCGGTTAAGGCAGAAATTCATGTTGGAGTTTAACTATAACTCCAATCATATAGAAGGAAACACTCTTACCTATGGGCAGACCGAGTTACTTTTGTTGTTCGGTAAGGTTGCTGAAGCAGCTCAGATGA
>CAYTLU010000161.1:0-16678 GCA_964438665.1 uncultured Bacteroides sp. | reverse complement strand
CAGCATCCGCTCCGGCGAAAAAAAACACTCGGTCCGACTCTAAACCCGAAAAAAAAGCCGGCAATGATGAAAAAAAGCACATACAGCAGGTTGCTTCCGCCAGAACAAGCCGCATAGGGAAATCACCTGTTGAACCGACCTCTACTACCGCACCACCGGCGGAAACCCCGGCGGAAAGTGATGCTGACGACCTTTATGACTTTTTCGATTGATGGACAGCCTTGACCGATTCAACCGCACAGAGCTCTTGCTAGGGCAGGATGCTATCACACGTCTGAAGGAAGCCCGCGTGATCATATTCGGCGTAGGAGGCGTTGGCAGTTGGACAGCAGAAGCCCTTATCCGCTCCGGATTAGGACATCTGACAATAGTTGACGCTGACATTATTGCGGCCTCGAACATCAACCGGCAGCTTATGGCGTTGACCTCAACGGTCGGCCAGCCGAAAGTAGAAGTGCTCCGGCAGCGTCTTCTCGACATCAACCCCGATGCGGAGATTGTGGCTGTTTGCCGTAGATATTCAGCGGAGACAGCCGATCAATTCCACTTGACAGACTACGATTATGTTGTTGACGCAATCGACTCGCTGTCAGACAAAGCACTGCTGATCGTCACTGCCACACGCCTGAAAGTGAAACTCGTCTCATCAATGGGTGCAGCTCTCAAACTTGATCCGACCAGAATCCGCGTCGGAGAGTTCCGCACGGTCAAGGGATGCCGGCTTGCCGCCGCCCTGCGTCGCAAATTCAAGCATACCGGCATCTGGCCGGCGCGCAAGTTCCTATGCGTCTATTCCGATGAGCTTCAGCCCAATCGAGGCGTGCGCGATGACTCATCCGGCGCGATGGCCTACTCCAAAGTAGCCATAAACGGCGCTCTCTGCCACATAACCGCCATCTTCGGCATGACCCTCGCCGCCCTCATCATCCAACCCCTCTCCCGCCAATAACCAGTTCTCTGTTTCCCAGATAATGGTCAAACGCACCTAATTTAAGTCATCAAAGCAATTTAACGATAACAATTAACCTTTATCTTTTATAAATCTAACATAATAATCTTTTGTCATAAATTTATTACAACCTGTTTTATCCTTCCGATAATTGGTACAGCCAAGAAAAGGTTCTTCCTTACCATCCTTTACTATCAAATAACCATCACGACATTGATCACACTTCAAAATAGGAAGAATCCCTCCTTTCAAGTTATTTGTCATAAAATCACAAATCTCCGGTTCATTAGAACAAATCCACAATTTCAAACCATAAGCCTTTTTGTAACGGAACTGCAAAGGATATCCGCAGATTGGACATAATTTTGCTTCTGTCTGTATTTCTTGTTTGTCATCTATTTCCCCTCGAAGGATTATATTAGGATAATCGTTTATTAGCTCCCGGACAAAAGCTGATGGGCGTTGTTGTGGAGTTACAATATAAACACGATTTTTTGTACGTGTAAGTGCCACATAGAAAAGCCGTCTTTCTTCTGCATATTCAATAGCATGGTCACTACGAACAACATATTTCAACACAGGGTCATCCTGAACCTGTGAAGGAAATCCATATACATAGTCAATAGCATTGATTATAATCACATTATCATATCCAAGCCCTTTTGCACGATGCACAGTCATAAATTCCATCTCTATATCGGAGAATGTTTTAGATGTGACATTTCCTGTCCTTTCCAAATAGATAAAATCTGCCGATTTTGTAAGATTGAACCCATCGAAACCATACCGTCCAAGCAAAAGAATTGATGACTTCGGATTTTCTGACAAAATTTCTTTTATTATTTTCTCTACGGTTTCTCCTATCAAAAAATATTTCCCGCCTTTCCCCTCATATTTCTTTCTATCCACATCTTCTGTATATGACTGGATAATAATAGGATTTTCTATATTCTTTGGAGAAATCAAAGCTTTACGTATCTGTGCTGTGTTTTTCTGTATGAATCCACCAGCTATATCTATAACTTCCTGTGCATTGCGATAAGTTCTCGTAATACTCAATTCCAAACCATAACCAAAGGTTTCCTTGAAATTTGTGAACAATGTAATATCGGAACCGGCATAGGCATATATAGATTGCCAGTCATCTCCGACAGCAACAATCTTGGCATCACACAGTTTACTCAGTTCTTTGGTCAAATTGAACCGTTGCCGAGAAATATCCTGATACTCATCAACAATAATATATTTGAAATCTAGTTTTTTACCCTTTACTTCTTCCTCGCGCAGAATGCGCGCAGAATCATTTATCATATCTTCAAAATCAATCGCATTCTTTTCTTTCAAACGCTTGGTATATTCGTGGTAACATTGTTCACAAATAGTAAGAAACAACTTGCTTCGCTCATTTTTTGCTATTGTATGGAAATGATAGAAATCATCATAACCGTTTGTCTTAAAGTTCTGAATAAAAGTGCAAACCAGTTTTACCAATTTTGCAATATATCTGTTTTCCTCTGTGCTGACAATTTTATCAAACACTTCACGAGCTGAACGTGGACGAAGTTTGAAACCGTGACGTATAAGTTCTTCCTGCAGATGTACAAGGATATCACGCCCATCATCATAAGCTGAAAAAGTATAAATAAGATCTGTTCCATGTTTACGATGCAATTGTACCTTATCGAACACTTCACGTTTATAACGCGCCAATTGGTCTGCTGTATAACGATTATTGCGTCCATCTTGCGTGATACCAAAATGCTCAATATATGCGATCTTATCATCTTGAATAATTGTAAAGTCTGGTGTATATGGCTTATGAGAGCGAAGAATATGGTAAGGATATGTTTTTTCATAAACATACTCTATGCCATTCATATACAAAAAATTTGCTATCCGTACCTCTTGTGCAGAGCGCAATGTTTCATGGATTATACTTAAACATTTTCCTGTACGTTTATCAATTATCTGCTCTGCATATTCCTCCATATTGCCACGTAATGTGGAAAAATCAGCTTTCTTTATATAATTAAAGAAATCATTCAAATCATCTCCTTCAAACGGAGCATCAAAATAGCTGCCGAAAAATAATATCAGTTTTTCAACCGATTCGGGATTTTCAAGAATACTTTCTTTCAAATAGTTATTGATCACACTAAACATAAATCCCTGGTCAACAATAGTCTTACGGTCTTCATCTTGATGGCGTAAAATAGCATATCCAGTTTTATGGAAAGTTGTAATCGGACAATTAATTCTTAAAGATTTGTTTATCTTACCACGTAGTTCATCTACCGCTTTATTAGTAAAGGATATAACTAAAATCTGGTCTGGCCGGATTCCTTTTCTTTCAACTAAATATTTCACCTTTGCTGCCACAGTCGTGGTCTTACCAGCTCCAGCACCGGCTATTACAAGCATATAATCTTCATCAGATAAAACAACTCGACGTTGCTCGTCATCAAGTCTTATAACAGGATCAACTTTTTTAAGTATATTATCCAAATAAGCTTCATCCAATTTAAGATGCCTATCCACGAAAGCATCATTATGCTTGTTGATTATTGTTGAGCCTTCTTTATTTTGCAAATCTTCATAGTATGACAAGAACCGTTCAAAACGCTCTATAGGAATTTTTCTATCACGACAAAAGTATGATAACGTTCCCGTACTTTGAAGGGATTTGAATCGTGTATAAAAGTCTGCATACTCAACAATATATTGATGGACATCACTTCGTGCAATAAAAATATCTTTAGACAACAGATTATTTATTTGATGTTCAAAATTCACCAAACGAGTCTGTTCTTGATCTACATAACCCTTGTCCTCAGGAACAAACTTCTTTTTATTTTTAAAAAGCTTACTGAACATTGGCCATAGTTTATCAAAACTTCTTAGTGTGCGACATATTCTAACTTTCTCAATCTAGAACGCATAGCACCTATCCCTTTCAAATATCACCCATCAATTCCGCAATACTTTTCCATTCTGGGAAAAGAAACCGCGCCGTAAAAGGTCTTTTTACGGCACAGTCTTAATTTATTTTCTGTGGATTTTACTTTTCGAGAGTGCAGATCGAAACGCGGTTCCAGTCGTTTTCTGAGAACATGCTGCCGATGCCTTCGCCAACTGCGGTGATGCGGTCTGCCGCAATACCGTATTTATCCACGAGCGATGTCTTGACCGATTCGGCGCGTGCAGCAGCGAGTTTTTTGTTGAATTCGAGGTTGCCGTCCGGTGAAGCATAGCCCTTAACGACTACCTTAGCATCCTTATTGTTCTTCAGATAAGAAGCAACCATTTCCACATTGGGCTGCTGATCGGCCGTGATCGCTGAACTGCCAACTTTGTAGAAGATGTAGCGTACGCTCTGGAGATTGTTTGAAACTTTTTCAACCACTTCCGGCTTGCGGTTCTTGCATGCTGCAAGTTCTGCAGCCACGGCAGCGTTTTCAGCTCTGGCGGCTGCAGCTGCGGCATTGCATGCATCGATCTTTGCACGCAGACCGTTGATCTCTGCATTCAAAGCATTGATTTCGCTCTGATCATCCGCCTCAGCACAGCGGAAGCCAGGACCGAAATGATATGTGAATCCGGCCATGAAGCTGAATGTGGCCTTCGAGCGGTCGTAAGCAGCGGATGTCTGCTCAACATCAAGAGGTGCGAACTCCGTACCGGTCATGTTGAATACAACGGCCGGTTTCAACGAGAGAGTGAAATTTTTCGTGAAATTGATATTAAAGTTAAGTCCGGCCTTGGTAGCGAAATAGTTCTGGTGGAGCATATCCTCATAGCCCCATCCGGCACCGCCTTGAACTGCAATGTCAAACTTGCGGCGTTCGCAAGACATTCCTCCAAAAAGACTGAACAGGTCAACCGTACCATACGCTCCGACATAGAAATTATCGATAGCCGATTTGCTATTGCCGGTCAAATCATAGCCGGCGGCAAACAAACGAGGATCATTCTCATACCACGAGTGGGTGTTGATGCCGAAATCAGCCTCTACGCCAAGCGCAAACACCGGAGATAGCTGCTTGTCAACATGCACGTTGAACGCGCCACGCATATCGCCGAAGAAAGCATGATTCTGCAATGGTGTCATCACTCCGGCATCAATGCCAACCGACCAATTTTGGTCAAAACGAGGGGTTTTGTAGATTTTCTGTGCTGATGCCGACATGACAGAGCATGCAACAAGAGCAATCGCAAATGTCTTTTTCATTTATTTTGATCTGTTTGGTTATTCGATAGTATTCTGGTTTAAATGGAATTTCATATCTCAAAGGAAATACACTAACCTTAATCACCTGCAAATATACGCAAATATTCGAACCATCCAACAAAATATTATTCTCCTTCGCATTTTACATTCTCAACAGCCTCTTTCACAGCATCCAGCCACGCATGTCCCCATTTCAGATCCGGCTCAAGATGATTTCCCTCGGCCCACTCGTTCCAGGCATTTATAAACACAAGGTTTTCCTCCTTTGAATATGGTCTGAACGTCATCAGAACATGCCGCAACCATTTTTTGAATAACAAAGGACTGCTTTTGACAAACACTGTCATACCAAACTTGCGCCGCGAGGTGTTGTCCCAAGACGGAAAGACACACGGATAACATTTATAGCTCTTTCTTATTGGATCTTTCATCCTTAGCCCAACATATTTCTCACAGTTTACACGCCGAAGCCGAAGCCTACTGCACTTTTCCTTCAACTTTCTCAACAGATTGACAGGATGGTGTGAGCGCATCATCTTTAAAAGAGTCGGTGTAAACGGTTCAAATTCAATTGCCGCGTCAATATCCTCCGTAATAAAGCTCCCGCCACATTCCGCAAACGATTCCATACGGCACACATAGAGCTCCACACCTTCTTTTTCAGCTTCTTCTCGCCATATCTTCAACATTTGCTGGAGATCAGGTATCGAAGTTGTCCGATAAATCGCAATAACCGGACGGTTGTCGATCCTTATATATCTTGGATCCTTCAGATATGGCAACATCCATTTTATATGCTCGCGAGAGTCATTGACTGAATAATTCTGGTTTATAAGGATTTCGCGTTCACCGCCATCCCATGCACGAGTCCAACTTTCATTTGCCCAACAAATCATAAACGGGAAACGAGGAGCATTGCTCTCCAGCATCTCACGCATCGGACGTTCCATAAGCACCTTCCCACTAAACCAATAATGATAGTAACAAAAACCATAGATACCGTAACGAGCCGCAAGTGCAGCCTGCTGTATGCGAGTTTCCGGCAGACGCAAATCGTAGAACCCAAGATCAGCCGGTATGTGCGGCTGATAGTGTCCGTGGAACTTTGGAGTTGCCCTGGACACATTCGTCCATTCCGTAAAGCCTGCGCCCCACCACTCATCATTTTCCTTAAACGGATGATATTGCGGGAGATAAATTGCGATTATCCGATGCCGATCCATTTCAATGTATATTTCCAATAACACACTAACCTTAATCACCTGCAAATATACAAAGTATATTCGATGAAAAAAATAGCGTTTGTCGGCCAACGGCCGGTTCGCGATGGCGAAGCCAATTTTTTGAGTCAATTATACGCATAATATTCGCCCTTACCAGAGCCAATGCCGACCCCCACTCAACCGGTGATTATAAATGACAAAATGCCCGACAACATCGATTGCTGCCGGGCATGCTATTATTTTATCTGTTTCCGATTATTTTTCGAGAGTGCAGATCGAAACGCGGTTCCAGTCGTTTTCTGAGAACATGCTGCCGATGCCTTCGCCAACTGCTGAGATGCGGTCTGCGGCGATACCGTATTTGTTCACAAGAGCGGTCTTGACAGACTCTGCACGTGCGGCAGCGAGTTTCTTGTTGAATTCGAGGTTGCCGTCCGGTGAAGCATAGCCTTTAACGACTACCTTAGCATTTTTGTTGTTCTTTAGATAAGAAGCGACCATTTCCACATTGGGCTGCTGATCGGCCGTGATCGCTGAGCTGCCGACTTTGTAGAAGATGTAGCGTACGCTCTGGAGATTGTCAGAAACCTTTTCTACAACTTCCGGCTTGCGGTTCTTGCATGCTGCAAGTTCAGCAGCAACAGCTGCATTTTCTGCCCGGGCGGCTGCAGCTGCGGCATTGCAAGCATCGATCTTAGCACGCAGACCGTTGATCTCTGCATTCAGCTTGTCAAGCTCAGCCTGATTCTTGGTGTCGGCAACAACGAAGCCGGGGCCAAAGTTGTAAGTCACGCCGGCCATAAGATTGAACACGGCATCCTTGCGATTGTAGGCAGCAGATGTTTGAGCAACATCGAGATAGTTGTAGTCTGTGCCGGTCATATTGAAGTTTACCGACGGTTTGAGAGAGATTGTCCAGTTTTCGGTCACATTGAAGTTGAAATTCAGGCCAACTTTGGTCATGAAATAGTTCTGGTCCTTAGCGTCAATCGACATTGGGAAGAGAACACCTTTGTTATAAAACTCGTGTCCCCATCCTGCACCTGCAACGAGATCGATGTCAAACAGTCGATGACTGTATCCGCCAAACAGATTGAACAGGTTGAATGATGCATAAGCGCCAACATACGAATTGTCTATCGCTGTTGCGCTACGGCCTGTCAGAACATAGTCGGCAAATATATCTTCAAACAAGCGGCTGTTCCATGATGATGTGTTGACACCAAATGCGCTTTCAACACCGATTGCTACAACCGGAGTTACTTGTTTCTGAATATGCAGACCAAATGTTCCTCGCATATCGCCGAAAAAGGCGTGTCCTTTTGCAAGCGGAGTGGTTACACCGCCATCGAGTCCAATCGACCAATTATCCAGAAATCCGGGAATCTCATAAGCTTTTTGAGCTTGTACTGACATCAAGCCGCATGCGGCAAGAGCAATTAAAAGAATCTTTTTCATTGAGTGTGTTTGTTTTAAACTATATATACTTTGGCGCAAAGATACACTATTTTTCTGTATTACCACAATTTAGGTTAAAAAATTTCACTACATAAAATCTGATTTTCCACATTTTCACCAAATTCAAATCAGAGGGCCTAAAAAAACCGCCGGCACATTCATGCCGACGGTCTGATTTATGTTTTATTATTAATTCTCGGAATGATTATTTTTCGAGAGTACAGATTGATACGCGGTTCCAGTCATTTTCTGAGAACATGCTGCCGATGCCTTCGCCAACTGCATTGATGCGGTCTGCTGCGATGCCATATTTCTTAACAAGAGCAGTCTTGACTGACTCTGCACGTGCGGCAGCGAGTTTCTTGTTGAATTCGAGGTTACCATCCTGAGAAGCATAGCCCTTAACAACTACCTTAGCGTCCTTGTGGTTCTTCAGGTAAGAAGCAACCATTTCTACGTTAGGCTGCTGATCAGCTGTGATCTTAGAGCTGCCGACCTTGTAGAAGATGTAGCGTACGCTCTGGAGATTGTTTGAAACTTTTTCAACCACTTCCGGTTTGCGGTTCTTGCATGCGGCAAGTTCAGCAGCAAGAGCAGCGTTTTCTGCCTTGGCAGCTGCTACAGAAGCTTCGCAAGCAGCGAGTTCGCCGCGAAGAGCATTGATCTGTGCGTTGAGTGCATCGATTTCGCCCTGATTCTTGAGATCTGCACACTTGAAGCCTTCACCGAATTTGTAGTTAACACCGGCAAAGATCTGGAAAGCAGCAGCTTCCTTGTTATAAGCGGCAGAGGTCTGGTTTACACCGGCATCACTCATATCCCAGAGAACGGCGGGACGGAGCGAAAGGGTAACGTTCTTGGTTACGTTGAAATTGAAGTTCAAACCGGCCTTGGTTGCAAAATAGTTGTGGTCGCCGGGGCCTTCTACATAAGCATGTCCCCAACCGCCACCGGCCTGTGCTTCAATATCGAAGAAACGGCCATCACAGTTGTATCCGCCGAAAAGGTTGAAGAGGTTAACAGCAATATAAGTACCAACATAAGAGTTGTCAATAGCTGTACGAGATTCACCATAAGAAGTGTTGAAATATGCAGATCCTTCTAGGCCAAGAGCGAATGCGGGAGAAAGCTGCTTCTGAATGCGAGCACCAAATCCGCCGCGCATATCACCAATGAAAGAAGAACCGTTGTAAAGTGGAGTGATACCACCACCCTCAATGCCTACCGACCAGTTGTCGCAGAATGAAGGTGCTTCCAATGCTTGCTGTGCTTGAGCTGTCATCATTCCGGCAGCTGTCAAAGCTAAGAGGAAAAGTTTTTTCATTTGAATTTGGTTTAATGTTGATAAAATCGGCACAAAGATATTAATGTTTTTTTAATTTAACAAAATTAACGCTGATATTTTGTTAACACCGCCTCATTCTCGGCAAAATTTCGAAAAATGGCATGCGTTATTCAATATAAACACGTTTTGGCCGATTTTGTTTCGCCATCGGCCCATTTATTTATCGCAACAAAACAGACCTCGCTTATAAAAATATAAAAATAGCCGCGCATGGGTTTATTTATAAAATCATTTTATAACTTTGCATACACATATATTATACCATAACACAAATCCATCGTCAATTAAGTATGAAAAAATATCTTGTTACGGGAGCTGCCGGATTTATCGGAGCAAACTTCGTCAAGTTCCTGCTTGACAAATGGGGCAACGATATTGAGATTCTGATCCTCGATGCCTTGACCTATGCCGGCAATCCCATGACAATCAAAGATGAGATAGAGCGGCAAAACGTCACGTTCGTCAAAGGTGACATCGGCGACCGCGACCTTGTTGAGCGACTGATGAAAGATTTCGATCCGGACTTCGTTGTCAACTTCGCTGCAGAATCACATGTTGACCGCAGCATCACCAATCCGCGTCTTTTTCTCGAAACGAACATTCTCGGCACTCAGAACATGCTTGACTGCGCCCGCCATGCTTGGGCTGACGGCAAAGACGAAACAGGCCGACCGAAATATCGCGATGGAAAGAAATTCCTTCAGATCAGCACCGATGAAGTCTATGGTTCTCTGCCCAAAGACTATGCCGAGGCACAACCTCTGACCGTAAGCGATGATGTCAAGCGGGTGATTGAAGGGCGCGAGAACCTTCAGACGTTTGGTCATGGCTTCTTCACAGAAAGCACTCCACTTGCCCCGCGATCCCCCTACTCTGCCGCCAAGACCTCAGCCGACCTCATTGTGATGGCCTACCACGACACCTACAATATGCCGGTCAACATAACGCGATGCAGCAACAACTATGGGCCATATCACTTTCCGGAAAAGCTCATACCGCTGATCATCAATAACATCCTCGAAGGCAAGCCGCTGCCGGTCTATGGCAAAGGCGAAAACGTTCGCGATTGGCTATATGTTTCCGACCATGCAAAAGCCATCGACATGGTTCTGCGCAACGGACGGATCGGAGAAGTGTATAATGTCGGCGGATTCAACGAAGAGCAAAACATATCCATCGTCAAAACCGTAATCGACATCATTGCACGCATCATGCGTGAAGAACCCGAATATCAGAAGCTGCTGAAGCATCCGGTTGAGGATATCAACTACAGCATGATCAAATATGTCACCGACCGACCCGGCCATGACATGCGCTATGCAATCGATCCTACAAAAATCGCAACTGAACTTGGATGGTATCCGGAAACTCCGTTTAAAATCGGCATTGAAAAAACAATCCGATGGTATCTCGACAATCAGGACTGGGTTGAAAGCGTTACTTCAGGAGAATATCAGAACTATTATGACGCCATGTATGGCAACCGTTAATCCCCGCAACAGACTATGAAAGGAATTGTACTCGCCGGAGGATCAGGCACACGCCTGTATCCTACCACCAAAGGAATCTCAAAACAGCTTATTCCGATTTTCGACAAGCCGATGGTCTATTATCCTATCTCCGTACTTATGCTTGCCGGGATACGCGACATCCTCATAATATCCACCCCCGCCGACCTTCCTATGTTCCGCCGACTTCTCGGTGACGGATTTGACATCGGGGTTCGCTTCTCGTATGCCGAACAGCCGCGGCCGGAGGGTCTGGCACAGGCATTTCTGATCGGCGAGAATTTTATCGGCGATGATGACGTCTGTCTGGTGCTTGGCGACAATATTTTCTATGGGCAGGGCTTCACAGGCATGCTGAGGAATGCGGCAGCTACTGCAAAAAAGGGCCTTGCAACAATATTTGCATATCCGGTGCATGATCCTCAACGCTACGGAGTTGTCACTGTCGATGACCAATGGCGCGCCACATCGATAGTCGAGAAGCCGGAAAATCCGAGATCCAATCTTGCGGTTGTCGGCCTGTATTTCTACCCCAACAGCGTTATCAACGTTGCCCGGAACGTAAAGCCCTCTAAACGCGGCGAGCTGGAAATCACATCTGTCAACCAGCAATATCTGGAGGATGGGATACTGACTGTGCAACGTCTCGGACGCGGGTTTGCATGGCTTGACACAGGAACCACCGATTCTCTCATGGAAGCATCCAATTTCATAGAGAGCATAGAGAAGCGTCAGGGCTTTAAGGTGGCTGCGCTTGAAGAGGTTGCATTCCGCAAAGGATGGATCGATGCCGGACAGCTGGCATCTCTGGCCGAGCCAATGCGCAATAACCATTATGGACAATATCTGTTGAATCTCGCAAAAAATGGAGTGGAGTAAGCCTGCATTATTCGATGTGGTCAAGATCGCAGATCCTCGCGGCAATCTGTCTGTCCTGCAACATCCTTCGACATTGCCGTTCGAGCCGGTGCGTGCATATTGGCTTCACGATGTGCCGTCAGGCATGACGCGCATCGGGCATGCCTACTACACAAGCCGGGAAGTGATAATCGCATTGGCGGGCAGCTTCGATGTGGTCACGCAATCGGCCGACGGACAGACTTCGCAATTCACAATGTCACGCCCCAACCAAGGACTTTACCTGCCGGCAATGACGTGGCGTGAACTGACAAATTTCACAACAAATTCCGTTGCTCTAGTGATATCAGACACGCTGTATGATGAAGTTGACTATATCCGAGAGAAAGAGATCTATGACCGACTGACAATCAACTCCTCAGAAAAATGATGACAACGCATCCGAATACCACCGTTGATGACTGTCGGATAATCAGGCTCCGGCATTTCCCCCATGTTCAGGGAACTCTGACGGCTGTGCAGAATTCTGACGAAATTCCGTTTGCGATCAAGCGGATTTACTATATCTATGACATCCCGACCGATGCGGAACGCGGAGGACATTCCCACCATAATGAGCAACGGCTCTTGGTGGCCGCATCCGGATGTTTCGATGTAAAAGTGTGCGACGGCAAACGGTGGAAAACATTTACGCTAAAACGTCCGTTTGAAGCTCTGTACATACCCCCCGGAATATGGCGGACACTGGAGAACTTTTCTTCGGGGGCAATTGTCCTGGCTCTTTCTTCGACAATATTTGACGAGAACGATTACGTGCGCGATTTCATCACATTCAAAGAACTAAAAAATCATTCAAAAGATAATGACTGAGCCCCGGTTCCCATTTCTCAATCTGGCGACTGTAAACGCTATATATCGCGATGACCTGCTGTCAGCAGCAAAACGCGTAATAAACGGCGGCCGATATATCGGCGGTGAGGAAGTCTCGGCATTCAACCGTGAACTGGCCGGACTTTGCGATGCTCCCTATGCCATCGGCGTCAGCAATGGGCTTGACGCTCTGCGTCTGATTTTTGAGGGCTACAAAGTCTTAGGATTGCTCAAAAAAGGCGATGAAATCATTATCCCGGCAAACACCTATATTGCATCTGTGCTGGCTGTGACACATTCCGGACTGACGCCCATTCTGGTTGATCCCGATGAACATACTATGAATCTGTCGGCCGACAGCATACTAAAGGCTCTTTCGCCACGCACTCGCGCCATAATGCCTGTGCATCTCTATGGGCGCATTGCCTGGAGCATGGAAATGAAATGCATTGCCGAAGATCACGATCTGCTCGTAATTGAAGATGCGGCTCAGGCAATTGGCGCAGAGGCCGGTTGCGATGGCATGTTTTCATCTCGCAAAGCGGCTGCCATCGGCCACGCCGGAGCTTTCAGCTTCTATCCCACTAAAAATGTTGGTGCGCTTGGCGATGCAGGAGCTGTCGTTACCCACAACAAAGCCCTCGCCGATGCCGTCAATGCGCTTGCAAATTACGGTAGCGACCGACGGTATCACAACATCTACGCCGGATTCAATTGCCGTCTGGATCCAATTCAGGCTGCTATGCTGCGCGCCAAACTCTCAGATCTGTCAGACTGCAACCATCGCCGGCAACTGCGTGCCGAGTCTTATGACAAGAATATCGACAACCCATTCATTATAAAACCGGCTTTAGGCTCTGACACAAATGACTGCGTATGGCATCAATACGTGCTCCGCATCTCCGATGGACGGCGGGATGAGTTCATATCATATCTGACCGACAACGGTGTCGGGACAGACATTCATTACGCCATTCCGCCGCATCTGCAACCATGCTACACAAATCTCGCCCACATGTCGCTTCCTGTCACAGAACAGCTTGCAAATGAAATTGTCAGCCTGCCTATAAGCGACTGCACGTCTATTGCCGATACCGTTGAAATCAGCAATATAATCAACCGCTTCAAATAACCAGACCAATATGAGTCAGAAAAGGAAAAAGAGACAAAAAAACATATCCCTTGGCAAAATACTGGCCATATCAGCCATTGCCTTGCTGATCTTTGGTGCATGGAAGCTATACTGCAACAATCAGAATCCGGAATCCGGAATAGATATCGCCGGTCACGCCGACTTCACCCGCGTGATTACGGATAAGAAACTTCCCGAACAGATAAAAGAATATCCGGGGATGACAGTTTCGTTCAACGCGCAGATGCACATTCCCAACTGGGTGGCATGGGAACTGACCGGTGAAAAAGCCAACGGCAAGGAAGCGCGAAACGGATCATTCTATAACGATCCGGACATCAAGGGGTGTGCCGACACCTACGACTATAGCTATTCCGGTTACGACCGCGGACACATGGCTCCGGCAGGTGACATGAAATGGAGTAATGATGCGATGCAGTCATCGTTCACATTGGCAAATATATGTCCGCAAGTGAAATCGCTCAATACCGGCACATGGAAACGGCTCGAAGAAAAATGTCGCGTATGGGCAAAAGCCGACAGTGCCATCTACATCGTCTGTGGACCGGTGCTTAACGATCCGATCAGGGAATACATCGGCGACACTCGTGTTGCCGTGCCCAAACGATTTTTCAAGGTGATCCTCGCCCCTCACTCATCTCCGGCCAGAGGAATAGGGTTCGTCATGCCAAATGGCAAAGTCCCCGGAGGAATGCAAGCATGCGCTGTCAGCATCGATGAAGTGGAACGCATCACCGGTCACGATTTCTTCTCCGACCTTCCTGACAGCATCGAAAACCGGATTGAGCAGCAATGTGACTTCCATTTTTGGAGCAGAATCAGAGTAAAATGAATCATACAGACACAACCGACACCATTTGCGCCATATCAACACCGCCGGGAATCGGTGGGATTGCCGTAGCCCGCATAAGTGGCTCGCAGGCCGTTGAAATTGCCGACCGATGCTGGCGCGGCAAGAAATTGAGCGGCGTAGAATCGCACACCGCCCATCTTGGCACTGTCATCGACTCTCAGAGCCAACCGCTTGACCAGGGCATTGCAACCGTCTATCGCGCTCCGCATTCTTTCACCGGCGATGATGTCGTGGAGTTTGCCGTTCATGGTTCGCGCTTCGTCCAGCGTGAGCTCATAGCCACCCTAATCACAGCCGGAGCTCGAATGGCCGAACCGGGAGAATTCACACGCCGGGCATTCGCTTCGGGGAAAATGGATCTCACCGAAGCGGAAGCCGTGGCTGACGTTATAGCATCAAACTCACGCGCCGCCCACCGAATAGCAATATCGCAGATGCGAGGAGGTTTTTCTCGACGGCTGACCGAACTGCGCGCCAAGCTGCTTGACCTCGCCGCCCTGCTGGAACTGGAACTCGATTTTTCGGAAGAAGACGTCGAATTTGCCTCTCGCGAGAAAATGACAGCATTGGCAACCGATCTCCACAACGAAATCACACGTCTCCACCGGTCATTCTCTGCCGGCAACGCTATCAAAGAAGGCATCCCTGTAGCCATCGCAGGAGCAACCAATGCCGGCAAATCATCGCTCCTCAATGCCCTGCTTGGCGATGACCGCGCCATTGTCAGCGACATTCACGGCACCACTCGCGACACCATAGAAGAAACACTTGAAATCGGCGATTTCCTGTTTCGGTTCATCGACACGGCCGGAATACGCGCCACATCTGACACAATCGAAAAAATCGGCATCGACCGCTCATATCGCGCCATCTCCGAGGCCCGAATAATAATCACCGTTATTGACCCAACGGAAGAAATCCCATCACAATTATTCGGCAACATTCTTTCCGTCACTGAACGCGCCGAAGATCCCGCCCATCTTATATTGGCTATAAACAAATCAGACATCGCATCCGAACCAACGATTAAAGCGACAGCCGACCGCATTAGGGCGGCATTCCTTTCCGACAGGGAATCCGACCTTCACACCTGCATAATCTCGGCAAAAAACAGACAAGGCATAGACACCCTTTGCAGCACACTTGAACAGATTGCGCAAACCGAACGCGGAACAGCCGATGAAGGACTACTCGTCACAAACATCCGCCACGCACAGGCACTCGCTCAAGCCGCGCAATCGACCGATCGACTGCTTCAAGGACTGACAACCGGACTCCCCGGCGACCTGCTTGCCCAAGATCTCCGCGAAACCCTCCACCACCTCTCCACCATCACCGGCGAAATCCCCTCCACCGAAATCCTCACCACCATCTTCTCCCGCTTCTGCATCGGTAAGTAATTAAGAATTACTAACGATTACATAATCTCACATTCTATAGTTAAAGCACTCGCAATGAGTGCTTTTTTCTTTTGCCTGTTATTAACGAAATTATCGTTTTTGACCGTTTTTGCGCCATTTTTCGTACCGTCCTCGTACCGCGGAGAAATTTGAAGAATTCTCACTGAGTAAGGTATTACATGAATGCAACACCTTGCAACACAGTGAAACGCGATGAAACAATTTTGACGAAACAAAAAGAGAAATAGAATGAAAAGTTCAATTCAAATCCAAAAGAAATGTGAGTGGTGCGGCTCTATTTTCTTCGCGCAGAAATGCTCCACCCGATTTTGCTGCAAACGGTGTGCCGAACATGCGTATAAGGATCGGCTGCGAAAACAACGAGTGGCGAAATACCAGTCTGAGAATACTCTTGACGAACAACAGAGTGTTTTAGAAGTAGTCTCTGAAAAAGAATTTCTGAGAGTATCAGAAGCAGCTGCACTTCTTGGTGTTGATAGAGTAACCATCTATAGGTATCTATGGGACGAGTTAATACCATGTCGAAAATTAAGAGGCAAGACACTGATAAGACGCAGTGATATTGAAAAATTATTTGATACGGCTGCGCCCTATGTGAAACGTCACAAACGAGAAGCAACACCGATAACGGAGTTTTACACCACTGCCGAGGTCGAAGAAAAGTTTGGTGTGAGTACTTCGTGGGTGTTCAAGGTCGGTAAGGAAGAAAACATCCCGAAAACTATCAATCGAGGTAAAACCATGTGGAGTAAAAAACACTTTGATGCGTATTTTGCTGGGAAGGCTCCGTCAGAGGAAATAACGGAATGGTA